>DASQLJ010000850.1:0-12292 GCA_035630095.1 Longimicrobium sp. | reverse complement strand
ATGCGGACGGCTCGGCGACGCGGCACTGATCCGCCGTGCTGAGCCGTTGTCATCGTCCCGACGACCACATCAACCCGAAGGCATATACCGGTGTCCGTGAGCGCACGCCCCGGCGACCCCGCGATCACCCCCGAGCTGGTCGCGGAGCACGGGCTTTCTACAGATGAGTACCAGCTCGTCCTGGGCATCCTGGGGCGCGAGCCCACCTGGACCGAGCTGGGCGTGTTCAGCGCCATGTGGAGCGAGCACTGCGGCTACAAGAACAGCCGCCCGCTTCTCAAGAAGCTCCCCATCAAGGCGCCCTGGGTGCTCCAGGGCCCCGGCGAGAACGCCGGCGTGATCGACGTGGGCGACGGGCTGGCGATCGCCTTCAAGATCGAGTCGCACAACCACCCCTCCGCCGTGGAGCCGTACCAGGGCGCGGCGACCGGGGTGGGCGGCATCCTGCGCGACGTTTTCACCATGGGCGCGCGGCCCATCGCCATGCTCAACTCGCTCCGCTTCGGCGAGATCGACGGCGAGCAGGGCGACCGGGTGCGCTACCTCTTCGCCGGGTGCGTGAAGGGGATCGGCGACTACGGCAACTGCGTGGGGATCCCCACCGTGGCCGGCGAGGTGTACTTCGACGGCGCGTACGAGGGGAACCCGCTGGTCAACGCGATGTGCGTCGGGCTCCTGAAGCACGACGAGCTGATCCGCGGCGTGGCGGCGGGCGTGGGGAACGCGATCATGGCCGTGGGCGCCAAGACCGGCCGCGACGGCATCCACGGCGCCACCTTCGCCTCCGCCGAGCTGACGGAGGAGAGCGAGGCGAAGCGGCCGCAGGTGCAGGTGGGCGACCCCTTCACCGAAAAGCTGCTCCTGGAGGCCTCGCTGGAGCTGATCCGCAGCGGCCACATCGTGGGCATCCAGGACATGGGCGCGGCCGGGCTCGTCTCCTCCTCCACCGAGATGGCGGCGCGCGGCGGCACGGGGGGCGACATCGAGATCACCCTCGTCCCCGTTCGCGAAAAGGGGATGACGCCGTACGAGATCCTCCTTTCCGAGACGCAGGAGCGGATGCTGGTCGTCGCGAAGAACGGCCATGAGGAGGACGTGCGCGCCATCCTGGGCAAGTGGGACCTGGACGCCGAGACGATCGGCCGGGTGACGGAGACGGGGCGCTACGTGGTGCGCGAGAACGGGGTCGTGGTGGTGGACATCCCCGGCGAGCCGCTGGTGGAGGGGTGCCCCACCTACACCCGCGAAGGCGTCGAATCGCCCGAGATCACTGCACTGCGTTCGTGGGATGCGTCCAGTCTGACGCCGGTGTTCGAGGAGCGCGATCCCACCTGGACGCTGGAGCGGCTGCTGGACTCGCCCACGATCGCGAGCAAGCGCTGGGTCTACGAGCAGTACGACAGCACGGTGCGCACGAACACCGTCGTCGGCCCCGGTAGCGACGCGGCGGTGCTGCGGCTGCGGGGGACGAACAAGGGCGTGGCGATGACGGTGGACTGCAACGGCCGCTACGTGCACCTGAACCCGTACCGCGGCGGCCAGATCGCCGTGGCCGAGGCGGCGCGCAACCTGGTCTGCTCGGGCGCCCTGCCGCGCGCGGTGACCGACAACCTCAACTTCGGCAACCCGCTGAAGCCCGAGGTCTACTACCAGATGGCCGAGGCGCTGCGCGGCATCGGCGAGGCGTGCACCGCGTTCGAGACGCCGGTGACGGGCGGCAACGTTTCGCTGTACAACGAGAACCCGCGCGGCGCCATCTACCCCACCCCCACCATCGGGATGGTGGGAATCGTGGAAGACATCGCCCACGTGACCGTCGCCGCCTTCCAGGCCGAGGGCGACGCGATCGTCATGGCCGGCCACAACACGGGCGAGCTGGGCGGGAGCGAGTACCTGAAGGTGATCCACGGCCTGGTGGCGGGCGACGCGCCGGCGGTGGACCTGGCGGCGGAGAGCCGGCTGCAGCGCGGCGTCCTGGCGGCCATCCGCGCGGGCCTCGTCCACAGTGCGCACGACACGGCCGAGGGCGGGCTGGCGGTGGCGCTGGTGGAAAGCGCCTTCGCCGGCGGCGGCGACCCGTTCGGCATCGACGTGCGGCTGCGGGACGAGATCCCGGCGAACGCGCTGCTCTTCGGCGAGGCGCAGGGGCGCGTGGTGCTCTCGTGCGCGGTGGAGAAGGTGCCCGAGCTGCTGCGCTGCCTGGAGATCCACGGCGTGCAGGCGAAGCAGATCGGCACCGTGGGCGGCCGTAACGGCGCGATCCGCATCGAGACGAACGGCGGAACGATCGAGGCCGCCGCCTTTGGCCTGCAGCAGGTCTACGAGAACGCCATCCCCCGCCGCATGGACGGCAGCGCGGCCGACGTGGAGACGTCGCTCGAGAGCGAGGTGCAGTTCCAGTAGGGACGGCTGAAGTCTGCGCGAACAGGCTGGCGCCGGCCGAGCGCGGGCGCCCCCTCTCCCCCGGCCCCTCTCCCCGCGCTCCGCGGGGGAGAGGGGAGCACTGCAACTTCGGCATGGGCGGAGTAGCCGCGAGCGAAGCGAGCCCCCGTCCCTCCCCCAGGTTGTTTTGGGGGAGGGACAGGCGCCGCCAGGCGCCAGGGAGAGGGCCCGCGGCGCCGAGGACGCGCACCTGTGGATGCCGCACACGTCGCCCTCGGCGGTGTACCATCGTCTCACGCGACACAACCCAGCAGCAGGACTGAACTCTCCGTGTGTGGAATCGTAGCGGTTTCCGGCAACCCCGAAGCCGCCCGGCTCACCTACCTGGGCCTCTACTCGCTGCAGCACCGCGGGCAGGAAGCCGCCGGCATCGCCACCTTCGACTCGTCCACCGGCACCAGCAGCCGGGTGCGCGAGGCGGGGCTGGTGAGCGACGTGTTCACCGAGGACAAGCTCGACAAGCTCCGCGGCGCCACCGCCGTGGGGCACATCCGCTACTCCACGGCCGGGGGCGCGGGGCTCAAGAACGCCCAGCCGATCCGCGAGATCTCGCGCTCGGGGCACCTGGCGCTGGTGCACAACGGCAACCTCACCAACTTCCACGCGATCCGCGACCGGCTGCTGGACGAAGGCGCGCTCTTCCAGAGCACCATCGACAGCGAGGTGATCGTGCACCTGATCGCCCGCTCGCGCGACATCACCCCCGACGCGCGCATCGCCGACGCGCTCGCGCAGCTCGAGGGGGCGTACTGCATCCTGGCCACGGTGAACGACACGCTGTACGCCGCGCGCGACCCGTACGGCTACCGGCCGCTGGTGATCGGGGCGCTCCCCGGCGGCGGGCTGATCCTGGCGTCGGAGACGTGCGCGCTCGACATCGTGAAGGCCACCTACATCCGCGACGTGGAGCCGGGCGAGCTGATCCGCATCCGCGACGGCGAGATCGAGTCGGTGGCGTGCCTGCAGCCGTACGTCCCCGAGCCGCAGCCGTGCATCTTCGAGCTGGTCTACTTCGCCCGCCCCGACTCGCGGCTGTGGGGGTACACGGTGGACCGGGCGCGCCGCGCCTTCGGCCGCAAGCTGGCGCAGGAGCAGCGCGCTGACGGCGACATCGTGATCTCGGTGCCCGACAGCGCCAACTCGGCGGCGGTGGGCTACAGCGAGGCCAGCGGCATCCCCTTCGAGCTGGGCTTGATCCGCAACCACTACGTGGGCCGCACCTTCATCACCCCCACGCAGACCGGGCGCGACTTCAAGGTGCGGATGAAGTTCAGCCCCGTGCACGAGGTGCTGAGCGGCAAGCGCGTGGTGGTGGTGGACGATTCGCTGGTGCGCGGCACCACCTCGCGCGCGCTGGTCCACATGCTGCGCGACGCCGGCGCGGCCGAGGTGCACTTCCGCCTGGCGTCGCCCCCCGTGCGCTGGCCCTGCTTCTACGGCATCGACATGCCCACGAAGGAGGAGCTGATCGCCTCGCGGATGACGATCGAGGAGATGCGCGAGTTCCTGGAGGTCGACTCGCTCGGCTACCTCTCGCCCGAGGGGATGATCGACTGCGTGCGCGAGAACGGCGAGAGCTACTGCACCGCCTGCTTCACCGGCGACTACCGCGCCCCGCTGGTGGACGCGCAGGAAGGCTTCGCCATGAGCTCGCACTGCTGAGGCAACCGCAGACTGGCCACTCTTCGCAGTACGGGGGCTGATCGAGATCGCGCCCGGGCGGCACCGCCGTCCGGGCGCGATCGTATTTGCGGGGGCGGGGCGAATCAATTCGCTGCAACAACTACACGAAGTCCGCCTTCGCGGACTACTGGCTTCGGTGGCGCCGACGTTGCGTCGCCCGCAAGAAGCTTGGCGGCTCCCGATGTGACTTCCGCATGAGATGAAGGAGCCGGCGCGAAGCGCCCCAAGTCCCTCTCCCAGGCTGTTTTGGGAGAGGGACAGCCGCAAAGCGGCAGGGTGAGGGCCCAGCGGAGCAGGCGCGCGCAAGAAGTTGCCCGGGAGGGACATCCGCTTCATGGCGCCGGGTGGATGCCGCGTGCAGCACCCGGGGGACATCGCGCCGGGGCTGCAACGATCCCGGCTGGAGGATAGATTATCATCCATCCCTCCACTTCCCCCGTGTTTGCTCGCGGCGTCCGCGGACGCCGGGGTTCCACCTCGCACCGGAGCGGCGTTTGGGAGCAGGATCCCTCCACGAGTGTCTCCGCCTCTTTCCCGGCGCGGTGCTGGAGCTTTCGCCCGGCGGCGTCGTTCTCGGGTCCAACGGGCGGCTCGACGAGGCGCTCGGCTGCGACCTGGCCGGGCGCCCGCTGGCCGAGGTGCTCGACGAGACGTCGCAGCACAAGTGGAGCCTGATCCTCTCCGCCGCCGACGATCCCGGCCCCGGCTGGCCGTGGGAGCTGGTGTTCCAGGGCGCCGGCTCGCTGGAGCTGCACGCGTTCCTGGTCGTGCGCGGCGGCGCGGGAGGGGAGGAGCGGCTGTGGCTCCTGGAGCACGAGCCCACGCGGCAGGGCGAGCACCTGTACGACGCGATCTCGGAGCTGAACTCCGAGCTGGTGCAGACGCAGCGGGAACTGGCGCGGGAGCAGCGGCGCCTCGCCAACGCGCTCCGCGACGCCACGGCCGCCGTCGCCGCCCGCGACGAGGTGCTCGCCTTCGTCTCGCACGACCTGCGCAACCCCCTCAACACCATCCAGCTCGCCGCGGGGGTGATGGAGATGCCGATTCCGGAGGAGCGGAAGGCGGCGCAGATCCAGGTGATCCTCCGCGCGGCGGTAACCATGGAGCACCTGATCGAGGACCTGCTGGCGGTGAGCGAGGTGGAGGCGGGCCGGCTCTCGCTGGAGCGCGAGCCGATCCTGCTGGACGCGCTGTTCGACGAGGTCTGTGGGCAGTTCGACAACCTGACCCGGCAGAAGCGCCTGGAGCTGCGGTGGGAGGTCGCGCCCGACGTGCCGGCCATCTCCGGCGACCGCAGCCGCCTCTCCCAGGTCCTTTCGAACCTGGTGGGGAACGCGATCAAGTTCACGCGCGACGAGGGCCGGGTCGCCCTGGGCGCCGTGATGGACGGCGGCGACGTGGTGGTCTCGGTGGCGGATACGGGCGTCGGCATCCCCGAGGCCGAGCTCCCGCGCATCTTCACCCGCTTCTGGCACGCCGGCCGGACGAAGCGCGGCGGCGCGGGCCTGGGCCTGGCGATCGCGAAGGGCTTCGTCGAGGCGCACGGAGGGCGGATCTGGGCCGAGAGCGTTCCCGGCGAGGGAACGACGTTCCGCTTCACCCTCCCGGCGAGCGCCGGCTGAGCGATCCGGGACAGCAGGGCGATTGTCATCGCTGCAACAAACACACGAAGTCCGCCTTCGCGCCGCCTTCGCGGACTACTGCCCTCGGCTCATCCGCGGCTTCCACGCGCGCAAGAAATCCCGCCGCTCCCGATGCGCCGTCAGCACGCGATGAAGGAGCCGGCGCGAAGCGCCCAAGGTCCCTCTCCTGCAGTTCGGGAGAGGGACAGCCGCGAAGCGGCAGGGTGAGGGCCCGCGGCGCCCGCGCCTCGCTCAGCATCCTTCCCTACCCCGCCGTCCGGCATCTCCCCACTTGCCCGCATCCGTCGCGGCGACCACCTTATCACGATCTGCCTGGGCGTTTACGGCACCTGCACAGGCATCCGAACGGGCGGGGCGTATCATCCATCCCCGCTGACGTTTACGACCTGATTCCGCGCCTCACTGGAGGGCTCGCATGCGATATCGCACCTATCCCGGAACCGACATCACCGTGAGTGAAGTGGGCTTCGGCATGTGGACGCTGGCCGCCGGGTGGTGGGGCGAGTTCACCGACGAGCAGGCGGTGGACATGCTGCACCGCGCCTTCGACCTGGGCATCACCACCTTCGACAGCGGTGACACCTACGGCAACGGCCGCGCGGACGAGCTGCTGCGCACCGCGTTCGGCAACAGGCGCGACCAGGTGGTGATCACCACCAAGGTGGGGTACGACTGGTACAACCACCGCGACGCGCGGCGCGGCCAGCAGGAGATCCCGCACAGCGCCGACCCGGCGTTCATCCGCATGGCGGTGGAGGAATCGCTCAAGCGGATGGGGACCGACGTGATCGACATCGTGAGCTACCACAACGCCCACGAGGAGCACGTTCCCGTCGACGCCATCTGGGAGACGCTGGCCCGGCTGCAGGAGGAGGGGAAGTGCCGCGCCTGGGGCGGCGCGCTGGGCCCCAGCAACGGCTACCTCTTCGAGGGGCTGGACCTGATCCGCGAGCGCGGGGCGAAGAACCTGCAGCTCATCAACAACGTGCTGGAACCCTTCCCCGGCGAAATCCTCACGCGCGAGGCCGAGCGCGCCGGTACCGGCCTGCAGGTGCGCGTGACGCACAGCAGCGGGATGCTGGAGGGCAAGTACACCGTCGACACCGAGTTCGCCAAGAACGACCACCGCCGCCACCGCCCGCGGAGCTGGCTGGTGAACGGCGTGAAGAAGCTGGAGAGCCTCGCCTGGCTGCACGAGGGGCGCGGGATGACGCTGGGCCAGGCCTCGCTCAAGTGGCTGCTGGCCAGCCCCGCGGTGATGACCACGCTCCCCAACATCTACAACCTGGAGCAGCTCGAGGAGTTCGCCGCCGCCAGCGACCTGCCGGACCTGACGGCCGAGGATCTCCAGCGGATCGACGAGCTGCAGCGCATCAACTTCGGCGTGCACGAGGAGCACATGCGCTACAAGGGCACCATGCTCCGCGACGGCGAGCCCCTCGCCCCGCACTACCGCTACGCCGGCGACGGCTACCCCGGCGCGCCGGAGGCGGTGGAGACAGCCGCGGCGGATTGAGGTCACCGAACTACCTCAAACGCAGCAGCTCCCATTGCGATCGTGCTCTGGGAGCTGCTTCTTCGTGGAGATCGTAGAAAGGTGGACCTGCTGTGCGTGTTACTCAGCCGCGCTGACTGAAAGAATTCGAGGCTAACAGCCGTCGGGGCTGCTCAAGTTTGCTAGGCGGTGACAAAGCCCCCACGCTTGATGTATTCGGCATATGAGCTGCCGAGATTCTTCATCAACTCCGGGGCCAGTTTGATCAAGTCACCAACCGCAGCATACACGTCGCCAAGAATCTTCCGATCCAGGCCATTCTCGAACTCAAACTGGAGATCTTTCACCTTGTCTGTGATTTTCTGCCGACGCCGCCGCAGCTTCACGAGAAGTTCTCGCCGAGCCGTTGCATACCGCGGATCGGTTCCGTTGATGTCATTCCATTCCGTGTACAGTCGTTCGAATCGTTCCACCTCAACGTGAAGATTTCCTGTCATGAATCCGCCCGATGCCACCTCAGTCGTTGCATTGACGAAGTACCCTAGCGATCGCCGTATGATTTTGCAGATATCTTCCTCCAGCCCCGTGTTCTCCAGGTCAATTAGATCATTTAATAGGCTAGTCAACATTACCCTTCGGTAATGGTTGTAGGCCCAGAGAGTGGTGCCACGCTCTGCGCTAACGGTCCGTGGATTTTCAAGTTGTTGAAGTTTGTATTGCTGCCTAGTATCGCGACGCCTCCGATTCTTGCCCATCGAATCCTCCTATTCACGTGAAAGAAAAGACGCATACCAATCTCATACCATTGGACAGTCCTAGGGAAAAGTCAAGTGTTCTAAGCAGCCTGCTCTATGCTGCCAAGGCTACGGCCCAGCATCAACGGCAGCGGTAAGAAGGAGTTACGCGACTCACTGCCGTGCCGGCAACCGCATCGGCGCTCGACATTCCCGACGCGGCGCGAGAGAGGTGGTGCGGCGCCTAGCCGCGTGAAGCCGAGAATGGCCCGGCAGCGGAAGCGCCGGGGCATTCTCGTAGATGAGCTCCGCCGGACGATCAGCTGGAGCAGAGCATTCCGCCGGACCCTCGTTCACCGGCCTACGCGGGCTGCGGCTCGGCGGCCGGGGCGCTCTCGCGCAGGCGCGCCACCTCGTCGGCGAGCAGCGCGGAACTGCCCCGCCCCTCCGCGGCTTCCAGCTCGGCCGGCGGCAGCGCGAGAACGAGTTCCTCGCGCAGCTCACAGGCGGCGGTGCGCACCGACTGATCGGTGGCGGCGTGGGCGTTCAGCAGCGCGACGAGCTCGGCCGCCTCGGCGGGGCGGCCCTCGGCCCGGCGCGAGGGAGGGTGGTGCGGCGCCCGGCCGCGTGACACACGAAGATGCCCCGGCGGCTGACGCGCCGGGGCATTCGTGTTCAGCGCGATTTCCCCGCGCGGCGGCGATGCCGGTCAGGCGTGATGCACCCACGGGTCGTGGGCGACCCAGTCCGCGTCGTTGGGCGAGAACAGGAATACCACGCCGCCCCCCGCCAGGCGGGGGAGCAGCCGCTGCGCCCGCGCCTCCTCCATCGCCGGGCACCCCTCGCTGCGGCCGGAGTCGTCGCGGGTGACGTACGGAGCGCCGTGCGCCACCACGCCGCGGTCGAACGCCTTGTCGTTGAAGCGCCCCGAGCGGCCCTCCAGCCGCAGGCCGATCGAGTGGTAGGTGCTGCCACTCGCGTGCCCCACGAACGCGTAGGTGTTCTTCGCGAGGTACAGCCCCAGCGACGACGTGGCGCTCCCGGGCTGGTTGGTGAAGCGGGTGGGTACGCCGTTGCGCGGCACCAGCGAGCCGCGCCCGTGCGCCACGGTGAACGGCCCCTCCACCACCGCGAGCGTGTCCATGTCGAACACGTAGCCCCGGCGTGTCTGGTTGCTCAGCCCGTAGTCCACGAAGTACAGGAGCGGGTTGCGCACGTCGGCCGGGTGCGCGCCGGTGAAGTTGAAGTACGCGCGGACGGCGAAGGGCAGCGCGCTGGGGCTGCTGCTGCGCACGTGCGGCGACAACGCGGCGAGCGCCGCCGCAACCCTGTCCGACGGCGGCGATGCCGCAGCCGCGGGCGTGTCGTCGCCGCGTTTCACGGACACGTGAACGTGGCGCTCGCTCTCGTAGAACACCCAGTCGAATCCGGCGTCCACCGCCAGCCGGGCGACCCGCCCCAGCTTGGCGCGGTCCAGGTCCGAGGTGGTCAGGTCCGCGGCGCGGCCCTCGTAGTGCAGGCTCCCGGTGCTGTGCTCGCCGTTCTCGTCCCACGCCTCGGTCACGCGCAGCTTCACTCCGGGAAACGCATGGATCACGAGATCGGCCAGGATCTCCAGCCGGTCGCGCAGCCGCGGCGTCATCAGCCGGTCGGCGCCCGTGGCTTCCTCGTTCTTGAAGACGACGTTGGCCTTGCCGTAGGGGACCAGCGTGGCGAACGCGGGCGTGCCCCGGATGATGCGAGCCTTCAGGCTGCCCGCGGCATCGCGCTCGGGCTGCGCGGGGACCTTCTGGCCAAGTGTCAGCGTGTCGGGCATGGCAGGGTGCTCCTTTCGCGGGGGCGAACCGGGGGAACGCGTCTCGATGACGGGGAAGAACCGGAACGATCGGAGGATTAGATGGAATGGACCGCGCGCTTTCTCCCACGATGAACGATGCTTTTCCGGCACCCCACCATCGTGGTCCGCCCGATCCGCCCACGACGGAATACACCACGGCTCGCGTGGTCGACGATCTCCCGGGAGAATGCCGCAGAAGCCATCCGCGTCGTGAGTGTTGCAGCGGTCCCGGGCCGGTCGTACACTGGGAATGCTGCACCTGCCTCGCGGGTTCGCTGGCCGGCGGGGCCGTGCGCCTGCCGGGCCGCGCCCGCAACCGCGCAACCGCGGCGCCCCTGCCTCGACGCCACGCGGCGCACGCCACCGGCCACCACTCCTTCCGTGGAGGGCCGTCCCATGAAACGAACCACGACCTTCGCGTTCGCCGCGGCCGTGCTGGCCGCCGGCGTGCTCGCCTGCGGCTCGGAGCCGCCGTCGTCGCCGCTCGCGGCCGCCGCCGCGCCGCGCCTGGCGGCCGCGCCGCACACCGCGGTGCGCGGCATCACCGACGTGGGCACCCTGGGGTGGCAGCACGGCTTCGGCCTGGAGATCAACGACCCCGGCGACATCGCCGGCCGCACCGACGTGGGGCCGCCCAACGCCCCCACCGCCACGCACGCCGTGTTCTGGTCCGCGCGCACGGGGCCGATCGACCTGGGGACGCTGGGCGGCGTGTCGTCGGAGACGCGGGCGCTGAACAACCACGGCACCGTGGTGGGCCTGGCGCAGAAGCCCGGCGACGCCCCGTTCCAGCGCCACCCCGCGGTGTGGACCGTCCGCCCCGGCGGGGTGGAGACGGTGGAGTTGGGGCCGTTCGTGCACGGCCAGGCCGAGGACGTGAACGACCGCGGGGTGGTGGTCGGATGGTCGGCCGCCGCGGTGAACGGCCCGCCGACGGGCTTTCGCTGGACCGCGCGCGACGGCATCGAGACGATCCCGCCGCTGGGCGGCCCGCGCAGCCAGGCCAACGGGATCAACGGCGCGGGCGACGTGGTGGGGAGCAGCACCGTTTCGCCGCCGTTCGTGGACCATGCGGTGGTCTGGTGGCGCGGCGGCCAGGTGACCGACATCGGCACGATGGGCGGAAACACCCTGGCCCGGTCGATCAACGACGTGGGCGAGGTGGCCGGCGCCGGGCAGCCGTGCCCGGGGTGCCCGTTCCACGCGTTCTACTGGAGCCGCGGCACCGGGATCGTCGACCTGGGCACCTTCGGGGGAACCCGCAGCTTCGCGTTCGAGATCGACGACCACGGCCGCGTAGCCGGCTTCTACGAGACCCCGGGCGGGGTACGGCACGCCTTCGTCTGGACGCTGGAGGGCGGCAAGGTGGACCTGCCGACGCTCGGCGGGGCGGACTCGTCCACCGGCAGCATCAACGCACGCGGCCAGGTGACCGGCCGCGCCGAGGACACGTTCGGCGTAAGCCACGCCGTGATCTGGCAGCTCGGCCCGGCGCGGCCCTGACGGCATCCCCCGGCCCCGCACCGGCAGCCACGCGAGCACGGCCCGGCAGCCGGGTGGCAGCCGGGCCCTCTCCATCCAGCGCGCGCGGTGGAGCAGAACGGGGCGCCATCGCCGGCGCCCCGTTCGCTGTCCGTGCCTACGAGAGCCGGAACGCGTCAGATCTTCTGGATCCGATCCGCGTTCGGGTACGTCCCGCTGCTGTTTCCGTAACGGTCGCACGACGAGGTGAAGTACCTGTACGTCGTGTAGGTGTAGTTCGAGGGGATCGGCGACCCGCTGCACACGTACTCGTAGGTGGCCGTGGGGATCTTGATGCTGTCCGCGTTCTTGTAGCTCACGCTGCTGGGGCTGTACGGGTCACAGTTCGTCTTGCGCAGGTACGAGGTGATCACGTAGCCGCTGGGGATGGGCGACGAGTCGCACACAGTCTCGGGCGATCCGGGGAGGCCGATCGACATGGCCGTGGGATACCCGCTGGGCGAGCTTCCGCACGTGTAGTGGTTGGTGTAGCTGAGGATCACGTACCCCGTGGGCACGGACGAGCCCTTGCACACCGTGGAGACGTTGGTGGCCATCGCCGGGCCGGACGGCGCGCGCCCGGCATCGATGGGTGAACGGTCGCAGGCGGCGGCCGTGACGGCCGCGGCCAGGGCGAGAAACGAGGCGAGCCGCTGCGGGACGTGCATGGGTCCTCCGTGGGTGGGGATTTGAAACGTTACGGCGCAAACGATGCGGCGGATGAAACATATGTCGGGCTCTCTTTTCATGTCAAGAACTCTCACGGCCACGTTGCGGAGTCTCGACGTCGCAGGAAGTGCCTCGAGCTCGCCTCGATTCTCGCTTGGATCTCCCTCTTCAGCGATCTATCTTGGGCCGCGGGCGGAGGGATCGCGCAGGACGTCGTCTTCCTGGGACGTTATCGTGGCACGAGCGACCGCGGACCAGCAGCAGGCGG
>DASQLJ010000849.1:0-6738 GCA_035630095.1 Longimicrobium sp. | reverse complement strand
CACCGGGGTCACGTGCGTCATCGCCGGGCGGGTGCCCACGGCGATGCGGCCCACGTCGCCCTCGGGCGCCAGCGCCGCCACCCCGCTCACGAAGTCGAGCCGGACCTCGGGCGGCGTCTCGCCGAACTCCGATTCGACCAGCCCCTCCATCTGCCGCGCGTAGATCGCCTCCACCACCTCCTCGGTCAGCACCGTCCCCGGCACCGCCAGCACCGCCGCCGACTTCGGCGCGAAGACGCGCACCGGGAGCGACACCGGGTTGCGGATCGCCTCGGGGGCCACGCCGCGGGCGGCCGCGCCGGCGCGGCGCGACACCACGCGCACCAGGTTCACCGGCTGCGCCGCGATGCGGTCGGCCAGCTCCTCGGTGATGCGCTCGCCACGGCGCGCCAGCACCGGGAGCGCGGCGAAGTGCGTCTCGAACTCGGTCTGGGGCACCTCGCCCGCGATCATGCGGGGGAAGAGCGCGCTCCAGTCGAGCACGTCCTCGGCCAGCTCGGCGCCCACGATCATCCCGCGGAACACCTCGCGCCCGCGGGCGCCGTCCAGCTCCTCGCCCTTCTTGGCGAAGATCTTCCCGCGCTCGCCCAGCACCAGGCGCACCGCCTCCTCCACCTTGATGGTGGACGGGTAGCGCAGCACCGCGCGCACCACCTTGCGGTAGGGCGTCTCGATGAAGCCCAGGTCGTTGATCCGCGAGTACGTGGTCAGCGAGTTGATCAGGCCGATGTTCGGGCCTTCCGGCGTCTCGATCGGGCACATGCGCCCGTAGTGCGAGTAGTGCACGTCGCGCACCTCGAAGCCGGCGCGCTCGCGGGTCAGGCCGCCCGGCCCCAGCGCGGAGAGACGCCGCTTGTGCGTCATCTCGGCCAGGGGGTTGGTCTGGTCCATGAACTGGCTGAGCTGGCTCGAGCCGAAGAACTGCTGGATCACGGCCGACACCGTCCGCGCGTTCACCAGGTCGTCGATGTTGATCTTGTCGGGGTCCGACACGATCGACATGCGCTCGCGCACCAGCCGCGCCATGCGGCTGAGGCCCACCGAGAACTGGTTGGCGATCAGCTCGCCGACGCTGCGCACCCGGCGGTTGCCCAGGTGGTCGATGTCGTCGGTGTAGCCGCGCCCCTCGTGCAGCTCCACCAGGTTGTACAGGATCGCCAGCACGTCCTGGGCGGTGAGCGCCGTCATCCCCGCGGGCGGCACCGAGAAGTGCAGCGAGCGGAAGGCGTCGCCCAGGCGCTGGTTGATCTTGTAGCGGCCCACGCGGCCCAGGTCGTAGCGCTTGTTGAGCGTCTCCTCCAGGTACTCGCTGTAGTCCGAGCGCGCGGTGGCGCTCCCGCCGTCGGCCAGGTCGCCGCTCACCACCAGCGCGGCGCGCGGCTGAAAGAGGAGGCGCCACACCTGGGTGTAGATCTGCACCACGCGGTTCAGCTCGTACACCAGCACCCGCGACGGGCGCGCCGTCTTCTCGGTGCGCTCCTCGCGGAAGCTCTCCCACACGTAGCGGATCCCGCGCTCCTGCGCGTAGCGGAGCATCCGCTCCTCGGCGCTGCGCTGGGCCTCGCGGCTGTTGGGGTCGCTGGGCGCGTTGTCGCGCTCGCTCCAGGCACGCAGGAAGTCGCCCACGTGCATGATGGTGTCGCCGCCCTCGAAGAACTCGTCCTCGGTCCACACGTCGGGCGCGGGGGCCGTGCCCGGCCGCACCAGGTTGTGGATGGCGAAGAGCGAGTCGAGCGTGCCGCGCGTGGGGTCCTTGGCCAGCGTGGCCCGCACCGAGTTGCCGGTCTGCCCGCGGGTGCGGAAGAGAGAGAGCCCCTCCACGCCGGCGCGGGTCAGGCGGCCGATCACCTCGGCGTTCACCTCGTCGCCCGCGCGCGCCAGCAGGCTCGACGGGAGGACGGGGATCGAGTGCACGCCGCCGCCCTGCATGGCCCGGTAGGCCTCCTGCGTGAGGCGCGAGCCGCGCTCGAACACCTCGCCGGTGCCGGGGATCACCACGTCGCGGTACAGCTTCGGGCCCTCGGCCCCCACCAGCGCCGGGTCGGGGACGTCGGCGGCCAGGAAGCCGTGGAACACCTCGCCGCGCCGCCCCTCGCGCACGCCCTCGCCGGCCATGCTGGCCAGCGTGACCGTCTCGCGGCGGAAGAACACCGCCAGGATGTCGGCGTCGCGCGAGTACCCCACCGTGCGCAGCAGCGCGGTGGCGGGGAACTTCTTCTTCTTGTCGATGTGCACCGCCACCACGTCGTGGATGTCGATGGTGAACTCGACCCACGAGCCGCGGAAGGGAATGATGCGCGCGCTGAACAGCTTGCTGCCGTTGGGGTGCGTGTTCTCCTCGAACACCACGCCGGGCGAGCGGTGGAGCTGCGAGACGATCACGCGCTCCGCGCCGTTGATGATGAACGTGCCCAAGGGGGTCAGGACCGGCAGGTCCCCCAGGTACACTTCCTTTTCGATGATGTCCTTGGGGCGGCGCTCGTCGCCGATGTCCTCCCACACCACCAGCCGGAGCGTCGCCTTGAGCGGAGCGGCGTACGTCATGTCGCGCTCCATGCACTCCTCCATGTCGTACTTCGGCTCGCCCAGGGCGTAGCGGACGTACTCGAGGGAGAAGTTCCCGTTGACGTCGGAGATGGGGAAGATCTCGTTGAACACCCGCTCCAGCCCCACGTCCTCGCGCTCGCGCGCGGCGGCGTCGGTCTGCAGCAGCGTCTCGAAGGCGCGCACCTGCACGTCGAGCAGGTTGGGATGATCCATCCCCGCGACGAGCTTGCCGAACGAGACGATCGGTTTATTCACGGTTGCCAAGTGGGTCTCCCTCTTGAGCGACGTGGAACCAGAAGCCGGAAAGCGCAAACGACCCCGACCGGAAAACCCCGGCGGGGTAGGCGTGGCGTCCGTATCTATGTAATAGGCTGCGTGCGAGCCATCGATCCTGTCGGGCTGAAGTTGGACTGCCGCGGGCGCCGCCTGCCCCTCGAGGGCCGGCCGGCGCCGTTCCCCGCGGGCGAGACCGTTGCCGGTCTCGCCCGCGGGGCCGGGCCGTCCGTTACTTCACCTCGACGGTCGCGCCCTGCTCCTCGAGCTTGGCGCGGACCTGGGCGGCCTCCTCCTTGGAGACGCCCTCCTTCACCGGCTTCGGCGCGCCGTCCACCAGGTCCTTGGCCTCCTTGAGGCCCAGCCCGGTGAGCTCGCGCACCACCTTGATCACCTGGATCTTCTTGTCGCCGACGCCGGCGAGGACCACGGTGAACTCGGTCTGCTCCTCGGCGGCCGGGGCGGCGGGGCCGCCGGCGGCGGGGCCCGCGGCCACGGCCACGGGGGCCGCCGCGGTCACGCCGAACTTCTCCTCGAACGCCTTCACAAAGTCGGCAAGCTCGAGAACGGTCATGTTGCCGATCGCGTCGAGCAGCTCGTCACGGGTAAGCGTAGCCATCTGTCGGGCTCCTTCGTCTACGGTGCGTGGTTTCTTCGAAAACCGAGTGTTCCCTGGATCATGGGGACAGGCGTTCACTGGGCCCGTCCGGGTGGCGCCGTGGTCGGCCGTCAGGCCGCGGCGCCCTCCTTCTGCTGCCGGAGCCCGTCGACCGCGCGGGCGAAGCCCGCGAGGATCTGGCTCATGCCGCCCGCCAGGCGCGCCATCGGCGCCTGCAGGCCGCCGGCGATCTGCGCCAGCAGCACCTCGCGCGGAGGCATGTCGGCCAGCTTCTTCACCTGCTCGGGGTTGATCTCCCGGCGCTCCACGATGCCCACCTTCACGGCGGGCCTGTCGCCGAACTCGCGGGCGAAGTCGGTGATCGCCTTGGCGGCGGCCACCGCGTCCTCGCGCCCGATCACCACGCCCGTGGGGCCGGTGAAGAACGCCGCCACGTCGGGGAGGTCGAGCCCCTCCACGGCGCGCTGCGCCAGCGTGTTCTTGACCACCACGTACTCCACCCCCTGCTTGCGCAGGCGGGCCCGGAACTGCGTCATCTGCTTGACGTTCAGCCCCGTGAAGTCGGTGAGGTAGACCGCGCTCGCGCCCTGCAGCTTCTGCTGGAACTCGCCGATGAACTGGTCCTTGTCCTGTCTCTTCATCGCGCTAGCTCCTGCGGAAGAGGTTGGCGTCCACGGGCACGCCCGGACCCATGGTGCTGCTCACCGTCACCGCGCGCACGTAGGTGCCCTTGGCGGCGGCGGGCTTGGCACGGATCACCGTCTCCAGAAAGGCGCCCAGGTTCTCCTCGAGCTTTGCCGGCTCGAAGCTCACCTTGCCGATCGGAACGTGCACGTTCCCCGTGCGATCCACGCGGAACTCGATCTTGCCGGCCTTGATCTCGCGCACGGCGCGCGTCACGTCCACCGTGACGGTGCCGGCCTTGGGCGTGGGCATCAGCCCCCGCGGGCCCAGGATGCGGCCGAGCTGGCCCACCTGCCCCATCATGTCCGGCGTGGCGACCACGACGTCGAAGTCGAGCCACCCGTCCTTGATCCTCTGGACGTATTCGGTGCCGACGAAGTCGGCGCCCGCTTCCTCCGCCTCGCGTGCCTTGTCGCCCTGGGCGATCACCAGCACCCGCGCGGTCTTCCCCGTGCCGTGGGGAAGGACGACCGCCCCGCGGACGATCTGGTCCGCGTGCCGGGGGTCAACACCGAGCCGCACCGCCGCCTCGACCGTTTCGTCGAACTTCGCGAAGGAAAGCTCCTTCACGAGGCCCACGGCCTCCGACGGGGAGTAGCTGGACCCCTGGGGCACACGCGCCGCCGCTTCGCGGAACTTCTTTCCGTGCTTGGGCATGTACTCCCTCAGGCGAAGTGAGTTGCCGAGTCCTCCCGCCGCTGCGTCGCCGGGCGCACGCGGTGGTCAAGCGGACGAAAGCCCCGTCGGGCCGACCGTGGGGTCAGCGAGAGGGCAGGAGCCCGCTCCCTGGTGTCCGGCCGAAGCTTCGCTTCTCCTGCCTCCGGCGGGGCGCACAATGCCACAGCGCGCGCCCCGTCGTGACGCGGACCGTGCCGACTGTGTCGGCCGGCCCGCCCGAAGCCGCCGTCAGTCGACGACTTCGATCCCCATCGACCGCGCGGTGCCCGCGATCATCCGCATGGCGCCGTCGAGGTCGGCCGCGTTCAGGTCGGGCATCTTGGTCTCGGCGATCTGGCGAACCTGGTCGCGCGTGACCTTCCCCACCTTCTGCTTCTTGCTGCTCGCCGAGCCCTTGTCGAGCCCCGCCGCCTTCTTCAGCAGCACGGGCGCGGGCGGGGTCTTGGTGATGAACGTGAACGAGCGGTCCGCGTACACGGTGATCTCCACGGGGATGATCATCCCCGGCTGACCCTGCGTGCGCGCGTTGAACTGCTTGCAGAACTCCATGATGTTCACGCCGTGCTGGCCCAGCGCAGGCCCCACGGGGGGCGCCGGGTTGGCCGCGCCGGCGGGAACCTGGAGCTTGATGAAACCGGTGACCTTCTTCGCCATGTCGCGACCTCGGGTATTGACGTCCGCGGTGTCCGGCCCTGGGGGCTAGAACCCGCGGAGCTGGGTGTAGTCGAGCTCGATGGAGGTGGGGCGCCCGAACAGCGACACTTCCACCTTGACCTTCCCCTTGTCGTGGTCGATGTCCTGCACGGTGCCGCTGAACTCCTTGAACGGCCCGTCGGTCACCTCCACCACCTGCCCGTTGCTGAACGGGATCAGGATCTGCGGCTCCTCGGCCACGGGGGCCTCGGTTTCCTGCCCGAAGATCTTGCTCAGCTCGTCTTCGGTGAGCGGCTGCGGGTCGGTGCCGCTGCCCAGGAACTTGAGCACGCCCTGGATGCCGGTGATGGCGTGGGCGGTGCGCTGGTTGTAGACCATCTTCACCAGCACGTACCCCGGGTAGAGCTTGCGGGTCACGGTCACCCGCTTCCCGTTGCGCAGCTCCACCTGCTCCTGCGTGGGCACCAGCACTTCCTGGATCTGCTTCTGCTCCGGCTCTCCCGGCTCCTCGTCGATCCGGCGCTGGATCAGCCGCTGGACCTTGTTCTCGTGACCCGAGTAGCTCTGGATCGCGTACCACCTGGCGTCGGCCATTCGTTGCGCGCCCCCTCAGCCGGTGAACAGCGAGGAGAGCAGCGTCAGCCCGTGGTTGATCACGTAGTCCATCCCGAAGATGATCAGCGCCACGACGAACACGAACAGCGCGACCACGCCGGTCGAGCTCCTGAGCTGGTCCCGGTCGGGCCAGGTCACCTTGCGGATCTGCTCGCCCACTTCGCGGAAGAAGTCGAGCGGGTTGCTGCGAGTGGTCTCAGCCATTCCCTTGCGGCGGCGGAAGCGTGGGTTGCCGTGCCCAGCCGGGCACCGGACCATCCGCGCCGCCCGGTCGAGGGGCGGCGCGGCGCGGCCTTACTTGGTTTCCTTGTGCGGCTGGTGCTTGTTGCACCGCGGGCAGTACTTGCTGTGCTCGAGCCGCTCGGGATGCTTCCGCTTGTTCTTCGTGATGTGATAGTTCCTCTCCTTGCACTCGGTGCAGGCGAGGATGACCTTGTCGCGCATGGCTTCGACTCCTGATTTGAACCGTCACGCCCCTTTTCGGCCGGCCGCGCCAGAGCGGCGCGGTCGACCGGAAGCCGGCTGGATTACTCGACGATCTCGGTGACCACGCCGGCGCCCACGGTGCGGCCGCCCTCGCGAATGGCGAAGCGCAGCTCCTTCTCCATGGCGATCGGGGTGATCAGCTCCACCACCATCTGCACGTTGTCGCCCGGCATCACCATCTC
>DASQLJ010000848.1:0-2748 GCA_035630095.1 Longimicrobium sp. | reverse complement strand
AGAGCGCCGTTTTCCCGGAGCCGGTGGGGCCGGTCATCGCCTGCGCGTCGCTCATCCGCCCCGCCCGAAGCGGCGGTGAAGCTCGGTCAGCGAAAGCTGTACGACGGTGGGGCGTCCGTGGATGTCGTGGTACGGGAGCTCCGTGGCGAACAGCCGGTCGAACAGCTCCGTCATCTCGCGCTGGGTGAGCTTCTGCCCGGCCTTGATGGCGCCCTTGCACGCCATGGTCAGCGCAATCCGCTGGTGCTGCGTGCGCGCGCTGTCCACCAGCGGCGAGCCGCCGGTGAGCTCGCCCACCATGTCGCGCAGGCAGCGCTCGGCGTCGAAGTACGGGTGCGGGTTGGGCACCGAGTGCACGATGATGGCGCGCCCGCCGAACGGCTCCACCTCGAAACCCGCGCGCTCCAGCACCCCGCGCACCTGCTCCACCAGCGCGTACTCCGCGGGCGAAAGGCGCAGGGTGATGGGGAAGAGGAGCCGCTGGCTGGCCACCTCGCCGGTGTCGAAGCCGCGGACGATCTCCTCGTACAGCACCCGCTCGTGCGCCGAGTGCTGGTCCACCAGGATCAGCCCCTGCCGCGTCTCGGCCAGGATGTAGGTGTTGTGCACCTGCCACATCATCGCCGCCGCGCCGATCAGCTCCGCGGGCGGCGGGGCGCCCTCCTTCGCCGGCTCGGGCGCGGGCGCGCCGCCGCCGGTCACGAACAGCGCCATCTGCGCCTCGGCGTCCCCCGGCGCCGCCGCGAGGGCGGAAGGCGCGCCGCCGGGCGATTCGGACGCGCCGAAGGCCGCCGTGGGCTCGCGCACCGCCTTCACCCCGTACCCCGGGCGGATGGCGTACGGCGCCGGCTCGGGCGCCGCCCCGCGCAGGCCGATGCTGGGCGTGCTCTCCAGCCCCGCCAGCGCCGCGCGCACGCCCTCCTCCAGCGCGCGCTCCACGCCCACGCGGTCGCGGAAGCGCACCTCGGCCTTGGCGGGGTGCACGTTCACGTCCACGTCACCGTCCGGCACTTCAAGGAAGAGGAAGAGCGACGGATAGACGCCCTGCGGGATCGTGGTGCGGTACGCGCGGTCCACCGCCTTCACCAGGTAGCGGTCGCCGAACGAGCGGCCGTTGACGAAGAGGTACGCCTTGCGCCCGCCCGGCCGCGAGCTGTTGGGCCGCTGCACCAGGCCGGTGATGGCCACGCGCCCGTCGCGGTGCGTCACCGGGATCAGCTCGTCCGCCGCGTCGCCGCCCCAGATGCCGCCGATGCGCTCGGCCACGGTGGCGGTGCCCGGCAGCGTCAGCACGTCGCGGCCGCCGGAGTCGAGCGTGAACGCCACGTGCGGCTGCGCCAGCGCGAGCGTGGTGACCACCTCGCCGATCGCGCGGTTCTCGGCGGCGGTGGAGCGCAGGAACTTGGCGCGCGCGGGGACGTTGAAGAACAGGCTGCGGACGGACACGCTCGTGCCGCGGCGTCGGGCGCACTCCTCCACGCCGGCGATGTGGCCGGCCGTCACCATCACCCGCGTCCCGTCGCCGTCGCGCTCGGCGGTCTCCACCACGAAGCGCGAGACGGAGGCGATGGACGGCAGCGCCTCGCCGCGGAAGCCGAGGGTGCGGATCGCCGCCAGGTCCTCGGCCGACTTGATCTTGCTGGTGGCGTGGCGGTCCACGGAGAGGAGCGCGTCCTCCTTCCCCATCCCGTGCCCGTCGTCGCTCACGCGGATCTCGGTCTTGCCGCCGTTGCGCACCGTGACCTCGATGCGCGTGGCGCCCGCGTCCAGCGCGTTCTCCACCAACTCCTTGACCACGGACGCGGGCCGCTCCACCACCTCCCCGGCGGCGATCTGGTTGGCGAGCTTCTCGGGGAGGATGTGGATGCGGCGCGGCATTCCAGGTGCGGCGTATGTTCGGGCGAGGTTCGGTTTGCGGGGGTGAAGGTAGACGGGCGCGCGGGGCGGGTCAACGGTTGACAGAGGTGAACCGAGCGTCCCGCAACGCGCGAGCGCCCCTCGCGCGAACGTTCGCGTCGAAGGGCGCTCGAGAGAGTGCTTCCGATCAGCAGCCCTGGGGATGGAGCCCGGACTCACCGGGTCGATGGATCGGGACGAGATAGCCCCTTCTCGGCCACTGCCGACGCATCGTCCGCTCGGCGAGCGGAGGGCGGCTTACGTGCAGTCGGTGGTGTTCTGAGGGACGCAGAACGAGTTGTGGGAACCACATCCATCGAAGACGCTGAGTGCGGCCCCCTGCACCGTGCCGCGCAGCGCGTCGGGCGCGCCGCCGGGATCGAACGACTCGATGCTGAGCGAGTCGAGGTCGAGCGTGAGCTTCTTCATCAGGGAACCTTCCGCTGCGAGGAGCAACCGCACACCGTCCTCGCAAGTTGCGAAGCCGCATACCATTGCAGTCGAAACATGTGCGTCTCCGGTCGACCGCACAAGGCGCCACGATCCAGCGGGAGAGAATCACCCCATCTTCGCGTAGAAGCGGCGCGTGTTCTCCAGCGTTCGCGCGGCGAACTCGTCCGGGTCCTCGCCGCGGATCTCGGCGGCGCGGCGGGCGACGTGGGTGACGAAGGCGGGCTCGTTCGTCTTGCCGCGGTGCGGCACCGGGGCCAGGTACGGCGTGTCCGTCTCCACCATGATCCGGTCGGCGGGGACCATGCGCACGAAGTCGAGCGCGTCGAACTTCTTGAAGGTGATCATCCCCGAGAACGACGCGTACCACCCCATCGCCAGCCCCTCCTCCAGCAGCTCGCG
>DASQLJ010000847.1:0-9287 GCA_035630095.1 Longimicrobium sp. | reverse complement strand
TGGAGCAGGCCTCGCCGCCGCAGCTGCTGCAGGGGATGCGGGAGTTCGGCGCCACCGTCTGCTTCACCGCGCCCACGGCGTACCGGGTGATGGCGGGGCTGGCGAAGGACTTCGACCTCTCCGCGCTGCGGAAGTGCGTGAGCGCCGGCGAGCCGCTCCCCGCCGCCACCTTCGAGGCGTGGCGCGAGGCCACCGGCATCCGCATCATCGACGGGATCGGCAGCACCGAGATGCTGCACATCTTCATCAGCGCGTCGGGCGACGACATCCGCGCGGGCTCCACGGGGCGCGCGGTGCCGGGCTACCGGGCGCGCGTGGTGGACGACGAGGGGCGCGAGCTGCCGCGCGGCGAGATGGGGCGGCTGATGGTGCAGGGCCCCACCGGCTGCCGCTACCTGGACGACCCCGAGCGGCAGAAGACGTACGTGCAGGACGGCTGGAACCTGACCGGCGACACCTACGTGATGGACGACGAGGGCTACTTCTGGTACCGCGCGCGCAACGACGACATGATCATCTCGTCCGGCTACAACATCGCCGGCCCCGAGGTGGAGAACTGCCTGCTGGAGCACCCCGCCGTGCTGGAGTGCGCCGTGGTCGGCGCGCCGGACGAGGAGCGCGGCAACGTGGTGAAGGCGTTCGTCGTCCTCCGCGAGGGCTTCACCCCCGGCGACGAGATGGCGAAGACGCTGCAGGACCACGCCAAGCAGTCCATCGCCCCCTACAAGTACCCGCGCCGCGTGGAGTTCGTCGACGCGCTGCCGCGCACGCAGACCGGCAAGCTGCAGCGCTTCCGCCTGCGCCAGCAGGAAGGCGGTGCGGCGGAATGATGAACATCGAAGCGTGGATGTGGACGAGGGGACACGGTCCAGGAGGATCGTGGACGGATGAGGGGGCACCGTCCGGGGGAATATGCGAGTGAACTCGCCGCTACAACGGCACACAGTCCGCCTTCGCGGATTTCGACGTGGGACGGAGGCGTCGGCGGACCGGAAGACCCGGCCGTCGAGCCTCGCGCGGTTTGCGAGGCTTTTCGTAGTTGTTGCTGCGGCTTCAGCCGCCGGTCAGGGGCGACTGCGGCGAGCATTCCAGCGGCGGGGGGCGCGATGAGCGGCCTTCCGGAGATCCTGCAGCCCGAGGGGTGGGCGTCGGCGAAGGGGTACGCGAACGGCGTCGCGGCGGAGGGACGGATGGTGTTCGTGGCCGGGCAGATCGGCTGGAACCCGGCGACGTGCGCGTTCGAGACGGACGATTTCGTGGCGCAGGCGGCGCAGGCGCTCCGCAACATCGCGGCGGTGCTCGCCGCCGCCGGCGCCGAGCCGCGCCAGGTGGTGCGGATGACGTGGTACGTCACCAGCCGCCGCGAGTACCTGGACGCCGGCCGCGAGCTGGGCGCCGCCTACCGCGAGGTGTTCGGCCGCCACTTCCCCGCGATGTCCGCCGTGATCGTCGCCGGGCTCGTCGAAGAGCGGGCGAAGGTGGAGATCGAGGCGACCGCAGTAGTCGCGCATCCATCGACGTAAGAACAGCAATCTCAGGCAGAGAAGCAGAGAAGCAGAGAAGCAGAGGAACCGCCGGGCTCCTCTGCTTCTCCGTTTCTCTGCGTGAGCCAGGCGGTAGAAGCCGTCTACAGCCCCGCGGCCGGCACCTCGCGCGGAAGCGTGCCCGGCATGTCGGCGACGACGTAGGCGGCGACCGCCATCGCGGCCACGCACTTCGCGAACTCCTGCGGGTCGAGCTTGTCGATGGTGTCGGCGTTGCTGTGGTGGTACCAGAAATACTTCGTCCCGTCCACGTCCAGCCCCAGCCCGGGCACGCCCAGCGCGATCATCGGCCCCACGTCGGCGTCGGCGGGGCCGCGGTCCATCTTCGTGGCGCCGATCGGCTCCAGCAGCCGCGCGACCTGGCGCATGGTGGCGAGCGCGGCGTCGCTCCCCTGGAAACGGAAGCCATTGGGGCGGAAGACGCCGTTGTCGCTCTCGATCGCCAGCACGTGCTTGTCGAGCTGCGCCCGGTGCGCGTCGCGGTAGCCGGTGCCGCCGCGCAGCCCGTTCTCCTCGTTGGTCCACAGCACCACGCGCACGGTGCGCCGCGGCCGCAGGCCCAGCCGCTGCATCAGCCGCACCGCCTCCCACGCGGCCACGCTCCCGCCCGCGTCGTCCATCGCGCCGGTCCCCACGTCCCAGCTGTCCAGGTGGCCGCTGATCACCACCACCTCGTCGGGGCGTTCGTGGCCCACGATCTCGGCCACCACGTTGCGCGACCGCGCGTCGGGGAGGGTGCGCGCGCCCATCGACAGCCGCAGCTGGATGCGCTCGCCGCGGTCCTGCATGCGGTGCAGCATCATCGCGTCTTCCACGCTGATCGCGGCGGCGGGGAGGCGAGCGACGGTGGTGTCGTAGTAGCGCATGCCCCCGGTGTGCGGGTTCTGCATGCTGAAGCTCGACACCGAGCGGATGAGCGCCGCCGCCGCGCCCGCCTTCGCCGCGGCGATGGCGCCCAGGCTGCGCCAGCGCACCGTTTCGCCGTAGGTGGTGAACGGCACGTCGAAGAGGATGATCTTGCCGCGCGCCTCGGCGCCGCGCGCGGCCAGCTCGGCCTCGCTGGTCACCACGATCACGTCCGCGGTGATGCCGCCGGCCGGCGTGCCCACGCTGCCGCCCAGGCCGATCATGTGCAGCGGCACGCGGCGCGGCAGCAGCAGCTCGGCGCTCTCCTCGCCGCGCACCCAGTGCGGCACCATCACCGGCTCGCCGCGCACGTTCTGCAGCCCGTCGCGCCGCATCTCGCCCAGCGCCCAGTCGATGCTGTTCTCCAGCGCCTGCGACCCGCTGAGCCGGTGCCCGAAGCGGTCCGTCAGCGTGGCCAGCCGCTTCCACCCGAAGCTGTCGGTGAGCGCCGCCTGGATCAGCCGGTCCGCGTCCGCCCGGTAGATGGCGTCGAGCGCGGGCGCCTGGGCGCGGGCGGTGAATGCGAGGGCGCAGAGGCCGAGCGCGACGAGCAGCGGCACCAGAACGCGGCGGATGGACACGAGCATGGAAAGACCGGGGCGGCGAGGTTTGGAGAATCTACGGTTTGATAGGATAGCGTCTCCGCGCCCGCGGGGGTACGGGGGCGATGTAATGAGACGGTAAGGTGTGACGAACAGGGGTGAAACCTGCATCGGGCGCGGCTGGGCGGGACGAAGTTGCAGATCGTCTGCAACGAGCGAAGACGCGCAGCGATAAGGCACGCAACAGATTCGGATGGGGTACCATGGATGGCGGTCAAAAAAGGAGCGGAGCACCACCAGTTGTGTTGCTCCTTTCTCCCGGTGACGCTATCATGGATCGCGATGGCGAGCGGGCCATACGACGGGGAATCGCTTGTTACCTCACCCCACATCTCAAGACCTCTGCTGGCATGCGGGCCAACGGCTCGCGGCAGTGTTGTTGCGTCGAAAACGGCCGTACACCTCCCTGTCCAGGCGACCGAGGCGCTATGTCGAAAAGTGAAATCGAAGCCGCCGAAAAGCTCCTGCTGGACTGGCTCCGCAGTTCGGATCAGCCCGTCAGCCCCATCGACCTGCTGAGCCGCCCGCGTCCGGACGACGTGTCACCGCTCGGGATCCGCAACGCCATGTGGAATCTGGTCGACAGCGGCGCGGCGCGGGTGACTCGCGACGAGTGCCTGGAACCCGTCCGCTGAGGCCTGCTTGCCGGCACTCCAGCGCTCCGACCGCCGTCACACGGCAAACGAGCCGGATCACGCGCGCGATCCATGGCAGCGAGACCGTGACCGGATTCTCTACAGCGATGCCCTCCAGCGTCTTGCCAACGTTACGCAGGTAGCGAGTCCCAGCGAGGGAATCGTCTTCCACAACCGTCTCACCCACACCCACGAAGTTGCGCAGATCGCGCGGCGGCTGGCCGAGAGGCTCCGTGCCGAGCAGCCGGAGTTGGCTGATCGCTGCGGGCTGAATCCCGATGTGGTGGAAGCCGCGGCACTGGCCCACGACCTCGGCCATCCGCCGTTCGGCCACATTGCCGAGGAAGAGCTGGATCGCCTGGCGCGCGCGAACGGAGCACCCGAAGGATTCGAGGGAAACGCGCAATCGTTCCGGATCGTGGTTCGCACCGAGCCTCACCGGATCGAGTACCGGGGGCTGGACCTCACGCGCGCCACCCTGAATGCAATCCTGAAATATCCTTGGGTGCGCGACACGCGGGCCAAGGGCGCTGACCCGGTAAAGGCGCGAAAGTTCGGCGCGTACAGCTCCGAGCAGACGGAGTTCGACTTCGCGCGCGAGGGGTTCAAGGGTTTGGACGAGCAGTCGATCGAAGCCGCGATCATGGATCACGCCGACGCGATCGCGTACAGCGTGCACGACCTGGATGACTTCTACCGCGCCGGGCTGATTCCCATCGAGAGCCTGGTTTTCGGCGACCAGGGAGAATGGACGTGGTTTTCGGAACGGTGGAAACGCTTGGAAAGCAAGATTCCGGAGGCCGAGATCGACGGCCAACGGGATACATTTCTCCGGTTCCTCTCACGCCTATCGGTCGGATCGCACTACACGGGTGAGTATGCCCAGCGGGCACACCTGCGGACCGCTACCTCACGGCTGATCGACCGTTTCGTTCGTGGCGTACGTCTCGTGGAGACGGCGGCGGGTGTGGCCCTGCAGGTTGAGCCAGCGCACGATGTCCAACTGCGGTTCCTGCAGGCGCTGGTACGGGTGTATGTGATCAACAACCCGCGTCTTGCCACGCAGCAGCATGGGCAACGGCAGATCATCCGGACGCTGTTCGAAACGTACCTGGGCGCGATCAAGCGACGGAACAGCGATTTCGTACCGGCGCTTTTCCGGGAGGACGTCGCCCGCCTTGTCGATTCGCCAGAGAAGGCGGACCCGGACAAAAGAGAGCCGTCCGAAGAAGAGACGCGGCTCGCCGTCGACATCGTCGCGAGCTTCACGGACGCGCAGGCGGTTCTGCTGCACAAGCGGCTGACCGGTACGGCACCCGGATCGATCACCGAGCTGTTGCACGCCTGAAAGCCGTCCCCGCGTTGTCTCTCATCTCACCGACAGAACCCGCAGCAGCAGCGCCATGACCGGCGGCGCAAGCAGCGCCGTCACCAATCCCATCAGGCCGATCGCGAGGCCGCTGGTGGCGCCTTCCGCCTCGCCCTCCTCCACCGCCCGCGCGGTGCCGATGCCGTGCGCGGCGGCGCCCATCGCCAGCCCCCACGCGGTGCGGCTGCGGACCTGCGCCAGCCGCAGCACCGCCGGCCCCGCGACCGCGCCCAAGACGCCGGTGGAGATCACCAGCGCCGCCGCGAGCGGGGGGATGCCGCCCAGCTCCCGCGCGATCCCCATCGCGATCGGCGTGGTCACCGACCGCGGCGCCACGGTGAGCACCACCTGCCGCGACGCGCCGAGCAGGAGCGCCATCGCCGTGCCGCTCACGATCCCCACCACGCTGCCGGCCAGGATCGACACCAGCATCGCCCGGCCGCGCCGCACGATCTCGTGGAGCTGCGCGTGGAGCGGCACGCCCAGCGCGACCACCGCGGGGCCCAGCCAGAACGAGATCAGCCGCCCGCCGCGGTCGTACTCCGCGTAGTCGATACCCGCCGCGTACAGCAGCGCGATCAGCGCGGTGATCGCCACCAGCAGCGGGTTCAGCAGCGGGTGGCGGTGGCGCGCGTACAGCCGCCGCGCCGCGACGTAGGTGGCGACCGTCACCGCGATCGCGAGGGCCGCCGCGAGCGTGTCAGCCACGCCGCTCCATCCGCTGCTGGAGGACGCCGACCACCAGCAGCACCGCCAGCATTCCCACCACGCCGGCGGCGACCAGCGGGAGCCATTCGCGCCGGAGCAGCCCCGCGTATGCCATCACCCCCACGCCGGCAGGGATGAACAGCAGCGACATGTGCGCGATCAGCACGTCCGCCGCGGGGCGCACCCACTCCGGCCGCACGACGCGGAAGTGCAGCGACGCCGCCAGCATCACCATCCCCACCACGCTGCCGGGGATGGGGAGACGGAGGAGCGCAGACACAGCATTCCCCGCGAACAGGAACGCCAGGAGAACGAGGGTCCCCCTGGCGAGCGCGAGCACCTTCGTGCGGTCGAATGTCACGGGACGTGATCTCCGAAGTGTCTGGAGTGGTGGCCTGGGTCGACCGGCGGCTGAAGCCGCAGCGCCGCAGCAACAACTACGAAAAGCCTTGCAAACTGCGCAAGGCTTCTCCGGAGCGGCGACAGCATCGCGGTTCGCTCCGCCGAACGGCCCAACTCCGCCTTTCATCCGCCGGGGTCCACTCGAAGAGGAACGATTACAGCGCGTTCAGCTCGTCGGACAGGGTGCGGGAGACGCTGGACCAGTCGTAGCGGTCGCGGGCGACGCGGAAGAGCGCTTCCTTGTGCTGTTCGCCCGCCTCCAGCGCCATCGGCACCTGGCGGACGATGTCGGCCACGGTGCGCTCGGCCGAGGGGTCCAGCTTCATCACCGCGGCGACCTCGGGCGGCAGCACCTCGGCCACCGAGTCGATGCTCGCCTTCATCCCCCCGAAGTAGGTGCCCAGCGGGAACGCGCCGCTGGCCAGCGCCTCCAGGAAGACGAGCGGCCCCGCCTCCTTCACCACCGAGGGGAAGACCGCCGCGTCGCAGCAGGGGAAGAGGTGGCGCAGCTCGCGGTGGGTGAGGTAGCCGGTGAAGATCACCCGGTCGCGCCGCACGAGCCGGCGCCCGGCCTCGAAGTACGCGTCCAGCTCGCCGCGGTCGCGCAGCGCGTCCAGGAAGTGCAACACCTTGGTGAGCGTGTGCGCGCCACCCTCGCCCTCGGGGTCGCCCTCCAGCGCCCGGCCGGTGGCCACGATCTCGGCGAACAGGGCGCGTTCGCCGTGCTCCAGCGCCCAGAGCATCGCCTCCAGCGGCTCGCGCAGGGGGCCGTGGCCCACCACCAGCAGCCGCATCTCCGGCGCGCGCTCCAATATCAGCGGCAGCGCGGCGACCACCTCCTGCACCCCCTTCGCCGAGATCAGCCGGCCGACGTAGAGGAGGGTGCGACCGTTCTCCCAATCCACCGTGTCGAGCTGTCCCTCCAGCTCCGCGTCGGGCGCCTTGGACGAGAACCCGCGGCCGACGGCGAGCGCCGCTTCCAGCGCCGGGCCGGCCAGGTCGCCGCGGAGCCCGGCGAGCATCGCGTCCGTCTGCGCCGGAGTGCGGCCGCGGGGGAGATCGACCAGCGCCTCGTGGAGCTGGCGGACCTTGGCGGCGCGCCCGGTGCGCGGCACGGGCTCGAACTGGCTGGTGTCCACCCCCAGGTGCAGGTCCACCATCTTCCAGTCGATGTCGGGCACGGCGGCGAACACGTCGCGCACCCGGCCCCGCATCTCGTCGCCGATCACGAAGATGCGCCCGGCCGCGGTGAACGCCTCCGTCGCCAGGCGCAGGAAGCGGGCGTCGCGCTTCACCGCGTACTCCAGCGCGCTCCCGTGCGGCATGATGCTGAAGCGGATCCCCTCCGCCGCGCACACCCGCTGCGCCACCACCGACATCAGCACCGCGTGGTTGGCGTGGATGGCGGTAACGCCGTTCTCGCGCACGACGCGGGTGAGCGCGCGGACGTTGGTGTCCACGTACGTCTCGATCTCGTCGTCCGGCAGGTCCACCATCGGCACCACGCGCGAGAACTCCTCGTAGCGGTCCCACACGTACACGGGCAGGGTGTCGCCCAGCACCGGCTTGTGCAGGATGCAGCGCCCGGGGTACGCATCCTCCGGCGCGCTGTAGAAGGTCTCCACCTCGCCGGCGGGCGTGTAGCGGCGCGCCTCGGTGATGAACGGGTAGCGCTCGGGATGGTTCTCCTGCGCCATCAGGTGCACCGTCTCGCCCCCGCGGCACAGCGACTCCACCACCGAGCGCGTCCACAGGTTGCTACCGGAGCCTTCGAGCAGGTACCCGTGCAGGATGCAGATCATGTCTCTCGCGGGGACGGGCGGATGCGGCGTGTGCCTGGCCGAAGTCGCAAGGACGCGGCCAGCCCGCGGGCCCGAATGCCGATGTCATCGCAGATCGCGAGAATGGCCGTGCATTCCCCGCGAACCTCTACGGTGTCCTCCCGAGGCCGATCACGCTGAACCTTCGGCGAGGATGAAGCTGGCAGGCCGAAGGATCTACAATCGACCGAGCGCTACGGCCAAGGTGTTGCGACGACGGGTTATAGATCCTTCGGCCTGCGAGCTTCAGCGCGGGCGCGGAGAAGGTGTGGTCGGCCTCGGGATGACAATCCAAGGGTCGGAAGATTCGTATCACACGCAGCAACGGAGGAAGCGGAGAACAGCCCGGCCGTTCTCCGCTTCCTCCGTTCTCTCCGCTGCTCCGTGTTCACGCCGTTCGAGGCCCACCGGCGCGAATGTCTGCCGAAGCGATCAGGACGCGGCGCCCGGCTGCTCCCAGGGCTTCAGCACCACCTTGATGCAGCCGTCCTGCTTCTCGCGGAAGGTCTTGTACGCGTTCGGCCCTTCCTCGATCGGCAGGACGTGGGTGATGATGAACGACGGGTCGATGTCGCCCGCCTCCACGCGCTTCAGCAGCGGCTCCATGTAGCGCAGCATGTGCGTCTGGCCCGTCTTGATGGTGAGGCCTTTGTTCATCAGCGCGCCCAGCGGGATCTTGTCCACGACGCCGACGTACACGCCGGGGATGGAGATCGTCCCGCCCTTGCGGCAGCACATGATCGCCTCGCGCAGCACGTGCGGCCGGTCGGTCTCCTGCAGCATCAGCACCTTGGCCGCGTCGTACACCGCGTCCAGGGTGCCGAAGGCGTGCGCCTCGGCGCCCACCGCGTCGATGCAGCGGTCGGGGCCGCGCCCGCCGGTCATCTCCTGCAGCTTGTCGTAGACGTGCCCCTCGCTGAAGTCGATCGTCTCCGCGCGGCCGTGCTCCGCGGCCATGCGCAGCCGCTCGGCCACGCGGTCGATGGCGATCACGCGGCCGGCGCCCAGCATCCACGCGCTCTGGATGGCGAACTGCCCCACCGGCCCGCACCCCCACACCGCCACCGTCTCCCCCGGCTCGATGTCGGCGTTCTCGGCCGCCATCCACCCGGTGGGGAACACGTCGCTCAGGAAGAGGAGCTGCTCGTCGGGAAGGTCGTTCTCCACCTTCAGCGAGGTCACGTTGGCGTGCGGCACGCGCAGGTACTGCGCCTGCCCGCCGGGGTACTCGCCCGTGAGCGCCGAGTAGCCGAACAGTCCCGCCGGCGCGTGCCCCATCAGCTTCTGGGCGATCTCGGGCT
>DASQLJ010000846.1:0-7919 GCA_035630095.1 Longimicrobium sp. | reverse complement strand
CCAGCGGTACGGGCCGTACAGCGACTCGGCCGCCGCCACCATCTTCTCCACGTCGGCCAGCTCGTACGCCGACTTGTCCAGCATCGACGGCTCGGTGTAGACGCCGGTGCGCGGCCCCAGCGGCCGGAAGGCGATGTCGCCCACCGCCAGCGCGATCAGGTACGGCGGCACCGGCGTGGCCAGGCGGAAGCGGAAGGCGCGGCGCTGGCCGCCCTCGGCCGGCTCGCCCTGCGGCGTGAGCATCTCGGCGCTCATCACCGCCTTCAGCTCGGGCGGCACCACGATGCGGGCGGCGTACGTCTGCCGGATCCCCGGCGAGTCCTGCGTGGGGATCCAGGTGCGGGTGAGGATCGCCTGCCCTTGCGAGAAGAGGTAGGGGTGGCGCTTCCCCGCCGTCTGCTCGGGGGTGAGCCACTGCAGCGCCGCCGCGTTGGGGCTGGTGCCGTAGACGATCGCCACCTTCCGCGCGCCCTGCGGGAGCTGGATGGTGAGCGCGCGGCCCAGGATCGAGTCCGGCTGCCCCAGCGCGAACCGCAGCGCGTTCCCGGCGCCGTCGGTGACCTCGCGGATGGCGAGGTCCCTGGTGTCCAGCACCAGCTCCCGCGCGCCGGGCGCGGTCTCGATGCTGAGCGTGGCGGTGCCGGTGATCAGCTTCGCGCCGAAGTCGGCGTGGAGGTCCAGGTCCACGTGCGTGACGCGCGCCTCGTCGGGCCGCGCGAAGGAGTGGATGTCACGCACGGCCTGCGCGCGCGGCGCGGCCGTCTCCGCCACGGGCGCGGCGGGCGCGGCCTGCGGCTGCGAAGCCGGCGGCAGCGGCGTGGCGGCGGGCGCGCAGGCGCCCAGCGCGCCCGCGCAGGCCAGCGCGGCGAGCGGAATTCGGAGATGCATGCGGCTGCTTCGTCCTCGCATCGAGTGCGGTCCGGGTGTCGGTGTCATCGGGATCTGACGCGTGTGCAGCAGATACCATGCGAGCGGCCCCGAAGTTCATCCGTTGTCGCGCATCGGGACGAACGGCGAACAGGTGCGCGAGTGCGTGAGTGCGCTTCAACCCCGCGACCCGGGAGCCGCGGCGCTCCGCGGCCACCGGGGGTGCTTCCGCAAGATCGGACGGTGTCCAGTTCCCTAATTCAAGGTGTAAACGTGTACGAAGGAGCCACCTTGCGAGCTGTTTTCCGGCTGATCCCTGGGAAAACCGGACGTCTGCCGGAACGGGGGGCTCGGAACACGCCACCGAGCGTACAAAGCTGCGTGGTCTGGGTACTTAGATGATGCTGGGAGCCTGATTCCGCATCACGTCTCGTACGGGCTGAAACAGTACGGGGCACACATGTTGCGCAGGGGTTGCCCCCCGACCGAGGGCGTCCACTTGCGGCGACCCGCGCGGCGGTCTGATCCGGTTCGTCGTAACTTGCAGCGGCAGGAAAATGCTCAGCTCGCCTCCCCCCGTGGAAGCACCCGAAGCGGCGGACCTGCGCGGCCGGATCTTCACCGACCTCGACCGGCTGGCGTTCGCGCTGGAGATGGAGGCCGCCGCGCTGCTGGAGCAGGGCCGCGTGGACGAGGCCGCCCGGGTGCAGGAGAACCGGCTGGGCGTGCGCCTGGCGCAACGGCTCGCGGCGGGGGTGTGGGCCGACGAGGTGGACGGACGGCTGCGGCGCTGGGGCGCCGAGTACGACATCCGCCTGAATCCGGCGGCGTCCGCCGGCTGACGTGCGCAGCGGTTTCTGAAACGCGACGAAGTGCTACGGCACGCGGCGCGGATGTGGCAGCGGCGGGCCGCCCCGTTTGTTCCTCCCGAAGCACGCCGGGAGGGTCGACGACGGGCTGGGGCACGCTGTGGGTGGGACATGGGAAAAGGGAGGTAGGGTGCCGCCCGGCGGGTTCGGGCGAGCGATCAACGGCCGCAGCGGAGGAGCTTCAGTGGCTCGCACGGTTCTGGTTACGGGGGGGGCGGGGTTCGTCGGCAGTCACTTGGTGGACGCGCTGCTCGCGAGGGGCGACACGGTCCGCATCCTGGACAACCTCGATCCGCAGGTGCACGGGCCCGCGCGGCGCGTTCCGGCGTGGGTGCCGGCCGGCGCCGAGCTGGTGCAGGCCGACGTGCGCGACGCCGAGGCGGTGCGCGGCGCGCTGCGCGGCGTGGAGGTGCTGTACCACCTGGCCGCCGCCGTGGGGGTGGGCCAGTCGATGTACCGGATCGCCGACTACACGGCGGTGAACACGCAGGGCACGGCCAACCTGCTGCAGGCGCTGGTGGACGACCGCGGCGGCGTGGAGCGGGTGGTGGTGGCCAGCTCGATGTCGATCTACGGCGAGGGCCGCTACACCCGCCCCGACGGCCGCGAGCCGCGGGTGGGCACGCGCTCGCTCGAGCAGCTCAGGCAGCACCAGTGGGAGCTGCGGGACCCCGACGGCGTGGCGCTGGCCCCCGCGCCCACCGACGAGCAGAAGCCGCTCGACTCCACCTCCATCTACGCGCTCACCAAGGCCGACCAGGAGCGCATGGTCCTGATGATCGGCGAGGCGTACGGCATCCCCAGCGTGGCGCTGCGCTTCTTCAACATCTACGGGCCGCGGCAGGCGCTGTCGAACCCCTACACCGGCGTGGCCGCCATCTTCAGCGCGCGGCTGCTGAACGGGCAGGCGCCGCTCGTGTTCGAGGACGGCGGGCAGCGGCGCGACTTCGTGAGCGTGCACGACATCGTGCGGGCGCTGCTCCTGGCGGCCGAGGAAGACGCGGCGGTGGGGAAGGCGCTCAACATCGGCTCGGGGCGGGCGGTGAGCGTGCGCGAGGTGGCCGAGACGCTGGCCGCGGTGCTGGGGAGCGACCTCCAGCCCGAGGTGAACGGGAAGTACCGGGTGGGCGACATCCGCAACTGCTACGCGGACATCTCGCTCGCCCGCGAGGTGCTGGGCTACGAGCCGCGGGTGACGTTCGAGGCGGGGATGCAGGAGCTGGTCGCGTGGCTGCAGGATCAGGAGCGGCCCGAGAGCACCGTGGAAGCCCACGCCGCCGAGCTCGCCGCTCGCGGTCTTACGCTGTGAGGGAGGGGACGATGAAGGGGAAGGGCGACTACATCCTGGTCACGGGCGGCGCCGGTTTCGTGGGCTCCAACCTGGCCGACGCGCTGCTGCGCGACGGCGAGCGGGTGATCGTGGCCGACAACTTCAGCCGCGACGGCGTGCGCATGAACGCGGCCTGGCTCAAGCGCCGCCACGGCGACCGCGTGCGCATCGAGACGGTGGACGTGCGCGACGCCGCGCGCATCGCCGCGCTGGTGCGCGAAAGCAGGATGGTGTTCCACCTGGCGGCCCAGGTGGCGGTGACGACCTCGATCGTCGACCCCGCCGGCGACCTGGAGACCAACGTGATCGGCACCTTCAACGTGCTGGAGGCCGCGCGGGCGATGCCGAGCCCGCCGGGCGTGCTCTTCACCAGCACCAACAAGGTCTACGGCGAGCTGGAGGACGTGGCCGTGGCGCTGGACGGCGACCGCTACGTGTACGCCGACGGCCGCTCGGGGATCGGCGAGGACGCGCGGCTCGACTTCCACAGCCCCTACGGGTGCAGCAAGGGCGCGGCCGACCAGTACGTGCACGACTACTCGCGCATCTACGGCCTCCCCACCGTCGTCTTCCGCATGAGCTGCATCTACGGCACGCGGCAGTTCGGCACCGAGGACCAGGGGTGGGTGGCGCACTTCGGCCGGGCGATGCTGCGCGGCGAGCCGCTGACCATCTACGGCGACGGCTGCCAGGTGCGCGACATCCTGTGGATCGACGACCTGGTGCGGGCGATGCGGCTGGCGATGGACCGGCTCGACAGCGTGGCCGGCGAGGTGTTCAACGTGGGCGGCGGCCACCGCAACGCCGTCTCCGTGCGCGGCGTGATCGAGCGGCTGCGCGACATCACCGGCGCCCGCGCCGAGATCACCCGTTCCGAGTGGCGCCCGGGCGACCAGAAGATCTACGTGAGCGACACGTCGCATCTCGAAAAAGTGCTGGGGTGGCGCGCCGAGACCGACTGGCAGAACGGGCTGGAGAAGCTCGCCGGCTGGCTGCACGAGGCGAATCTCGACACCGCCGTCGCCGCGCCGCGCGTGAGGGTGGCGCAGCCGGAGCTGGCGCGCGCGGCGGGCTGAACGGCAAATAGGTGGGTGAGTGCGCGGTGCGCGAGTGCGTTTTGATCTGGATCGATAGCGGCCATCGCGCGCGCATGCCGCGTTCGTACGGACGGAACATCTGGGGAAACCGAACTTCAGGCCAATGCTTACGGCGATCGACACGATGAAGGCGGCGCGCCTGTCCGCGCCCGGACAGGTGGTGCTGGAAGACGTTCCGCTCCCCGAGCCGGGGGCGGGGCAGGTGCGCATCCAGCTGGAAGGCTGCGGCGTGTGCGCCAGCAACCTCACGCCGTGGGGCGGGGCGGAGTGGATGACCTACCCCACCGGCCCCGGCGCGCTGGGGCACGAGGGCTGGGGCGTGATCGACGCCGTCGGCGAGGGCGTCGAGGGGCTGGCCGAGGGGCAGCGGGTCGCGGCGCTCACCTACAACGCCTACGCGCAGTACGACCTGGCGGACGCGTCCGCCGTCATTCCTCTCCCCGCGGCGGTGGAGGGGACGCCGTTCCCCGGCGAGCCGCTGGGGTGCGCGATGAACATCTTCCGCCGCAGCGGGATCGGCGCGGGGCAGACGGTGGCGATCGTGGGCGTCGGCTTCCTGGGCGCGCTGCTCACGCGGTTGGCGAAGGACGCCGGGGCGCGCGTGATCGCCATCTCCCGACGCCCCTTCTCGCTGGAGGTGGCGAAGGAGATGGGGGCCGACGAGCTGCTCCCCATGGACGACCACTGGCGGATCATCGAGCAGGTGAAGGGGCTGACGGACGGCGTCTTCTGCGACCGGGTGATCGAGGCGGTGGGGAAGCAGTGGCCGCTGGATCTCTCGGCCGAGCTCACGCGCGAGCGCGGGCGGCTGGTGATCGCCGGCTATCACCAGGACGGGCCGCGCCAGGTGAACATGCAGATGTGGAACTGGCGCGGGCTGGACGTGATCAACGCCCACGAGCGCGACCCGCGGGTATACGTGGACGGCGTCCGCGCCGCGGTGGACGCAGTGGCCAGCGGCCGGCTCGACCCGTCGCCGCTGTACACGCACACCTTCCCGCTCGACCGCCTGGGCGACGCGCTGGATGCCACCCGGGATCGGCCGGACGGGTTCCTGAAGGCGTTGATCCGGATGGACTCCAGCGGGTGACGGATGGTCTTGACCCGACATAGACCGCGTGACACTTCATCGAGCCCCGAGCAACCGTGACTGACCTGCTTTCCCTTCCAACCTCGGCGCCGAGCTCCGCCGACGAGCTGGCGCACTCCGGCGCGACCGACATCTCCACGCCGCGCCTGGGGTTCCTGGGGGTGGGGTGGATCGGGCGGCACCGCATGGAGGCGATCGCCAACGCCGGCCTGGCCGAGATCGCCGCCATCACCGACACCTCGAGCGAGATGATCGCCGCGGCGCGCAACTCGGTGTCGCAGGCCGAGGTGGCGGCGGGGCTCGACGGGCTGCTGGAGATGGGGCTGGACGGGATCGTCATCGCCACGCCCAGCGCGCTGCACGCCGAGCAGAGCATCCGCGCGCTGGAGAGCGGCGCCGCCGTCTTTTGCCAGAAGCCGCTGGGCCGCACCGCCGCCGAGGCGCGCCGCGTGGTGGACGCCGCCCGCGCGGCCGACCGCCTCCTCTCCGTCGACTTCAGCTACCGCTTCACCGAGGGGATGCGCGCGATCCGCGAGCGGGTGCGCGCGGGGGAGCTGGGGAAGGTGTTCGCCGTCGATCTCGTCTTCCACAACGCCTACGGGCCCGACAAGGCGTGGTTCTACGATCCCGCCCGGTCCGGCGGCGGGTGCGTGATGGACCTGGGCGTCCACCTCGTCGATCTCGCGCTGTGGACGTTGGGGTGGCCGGCGGTGGAATCCGTCGACAGCCGGCTGTTCCGGGAGGGCGCGCTCCTCTCCGCCTCCCCCGGCGTCTGCGAGGACTACGCGACGGCGACGGTGGGGGTGGAGGGCGGGACGTCCGTCAACCTCACCTGCTCGTGGCGCGTGTCGGCGGGGCAGGACGCGGTGATCGGCGCCAGCTTCTACGGCACCGGCGGCGGCGCGGCGCTGAAGAACGTGAACGGCTCGTTCTACGACTTCACCGCCGAGTTGTACCACGGCACCGGGCGCGAGACGCTGTCGACGCCGCCCGACCAGTGGGGCGGCCGCGCCGCGGCGGACTGGGCCCGCCGCCTGGCCGAGGGCGAGCGCTACGACCCCGCCTGCGAGCGGCTGGTGGAGGTCGCCCGGGTCCTGGACCGCATCTACGGAAGATGAAGATCCTCCTCTCCACCGACACCGTCGGGGGCGTGTGGGACTACACGGTCACCCTGGCGCGGCAGCTCGACGCGCTGGGGTGCGAGGTGCTGATCGCCGCCATCGGCGAGCCGCGCGACGAGCGGCTGGCCCGCATCCCCGCGGGGGTGCAGGTGACCTGGCGCTCGTACCGGCTGGAGTGGATGGACGGCGCCGAGGCCGACGTGCGCGAGGCGGCGAGCTGGCTGCGCGAGCTGGCGCAGCTCTGGGCGGCGGACGTGGTGCACCTCAACCAGCTCGCCTACGCCGCGTTCGGCTTTCCCGTCCCCGTGGTGACGGCGGTGCACAGCGACGTGCTCTCGTGGTGGACGCACATCCACGGCTGCGAGGCGCCGGCGGAGTGGGCCGCCTACGCCCGCTGGGTGGGCGACGGCCTGCGCGCGTCGGACGCGGTGGTGACGCCCACGCGCTACCAGGCCGCGCTCACCTGGCGGCACTACGGCGTGCCCGTGATCCGGGTGATCCACAACGGGATCGAGATCGGCGACGAGGCGCCGCCCGCGCGCGGCGAGCCCCTGATCCTCTGCGTGGGCCGCGCGTGGGACGAGGGGAAGGGCGTGGACCTGCTGGACGAGACGGGGGGGATGATGGGCCCCGGCGCGCCCCCCGTGCACGTGCTGGGGGAGACGGTCGCGCCGCACGGCTCGACCTTCGAGGCGAGAAATCTCTCGATGCACGGCCGCGTGGAGCGCGCGGAGGTGGACGCGTGGATGCGGCGCGCCACCCTCTACGTCGCCCCGTCGCGCTACGAGCCGTTCGGGCTGGCGCCGCTGGAGGCCGCGGTGCACGGCTGCGCGCTGGTGCTGAGCGACGTGGGCACCTTCCGCGAGCTGTGGGACGGGTGCGCCGACTTCTTCCCCAGCGGCGACGCGGCCGCGCTGGCGGAGGTGCTCTCGCGCCTCGCCGCCGACCCCGCGCGCATCGCGCGGCTGGCCGCGGGCGCGCGCAAGCGGGCACTGCGGCGCTACACCGCGCGCCGCATGGCCGAGGAGTACGTCGCCGTCTACCGCGACGCGCTTGCCCGTCACGCACAACCCAGCCGCTCGGTGGCCTGAGATGCGATTCGTCTTCTTCATCCACAGCGCCGCGAGCGACTGGAACCACGGCAACGCGCACTTCCTGCGCGGGCTGATGAGCGCGCTGGTGCGCGGCGGCCACTCCGTGTCCAGCCACGAGCCGCGCGGCGCCTGGTCGCTCGAGAACCTGCTCAAGGACCACGGCGTCGCACCCATCGTCGAGTTCGCCCGCGCCTACCCCGAGATCGACGTGCGCGGCTACGACCCCGCGTCCTCCGCGCTGGAGGACGCGCTGGAGGCGGCGTGCGCCGGCGCGGACGTGGTGATGGTGCACGAGTGGAACGAGCCGCACGTGGTCAACCTCCTCGCCAGCGTGGCGAGGCGGGCGGGCGCGCTGGCCATCTTTCACGACACGCACCACCGCCCGTGGAGCGAGCCCGAGACCATCGCCCGCTTCGACCTGGCGGCGTACGACGGCGTCCTCGCCTTCGGC
>DASQLJ010000845.1:0-2207 GCA_035630095.1 Longimicrobium sp. | reverse complement strand
CCAGACGGTCGTGTGCGGGTACCTGGAGCCCGGGGTGGAGCCTCATTTTCACCCGGACTCCTACGGGTATCGGCCGGGCCGCTCGGCGCTGGACGCGGTCGGGGTCTGCCGGGAGCGCTGCTGGCGACAGGACTGGGGAAAGCGCCGGGATAAACCGTCATGAGAGAGGGGATGAGAACGCCCTACGTCGAAGTGCTAGCGACACACGACGGCCCCGAGTCATGCGTTGGTGACCCGCAAGGGCGCAGCGAAGCGTTGACAGGGGTACGTGCAGGCTGGGCCAGTGAGCCGCGAAATCAATTCCATCGGGGTGCCGACGCCGTCCCAGTAGGCGGAAGGCAACATCGTCGGCGGCGTTACCGCGAGTCGTCGGGGAACCCCGCGCGGTCAGGGAACCTGCGCATGCACGGAGCTTTCATGAGCGAGAACCGGGAGAGCCCACGGTCGCCCGTCGGTGTGATGGCGGGGCGGGCCGCTCGGGGAAGGCCGAGGCCGTAAGCCCGAGATGCACGAGCGTGGGCAGTCGGACAGCCCGGTAGTACCGGCGAGGTCGCCGAACAACGCCGCGCGAGCGGTCGCGGAGGCGGCGGAGGGAAGCGGGCTGGCCAAGGGGAACGCGACCAGCAAAACACGCCCCGGGTCCAAAGCCGGAGTGAGCGTGCCAAGTGCGCTGGAGCGCGTGCGCCGAGTGGCACAGCAGGACAGGAGTGCGCGGTTCATCTCGCTCCTGCACCACGTCGACGTCGACCGCCTGCGGGCGGCGTATTGGGCGCTTAGGCCCAAGGCCGCGCCGGGGGTGGACGGTGTGACGTGGGCGGACTACGGGCGCGATCTCGAAGAGAAACTTCGTGATCTGCACGCGCGGGTTCACCGCGGGAGCTACCGGGCGAGGCCGTCGCGGAGGGCGTACATACCGAAGCCGGACGGGCGGCAGCGGCCGCTCGGAGTCGCCGCGTTGGAGGACAAGCTCCTTCAGCGGGCGGTGGTCGAGGTGCTGAACGCCGTTTACGAGGCGGACTTCCTGAGCTTCTCGTACGGGTTCCGACCCGGGCGCCGGCCGCATGATGCGCTGGATGCGCTCGCGGTCGGGGTCGAGAAGCGAAGGGTGAACTGGATACTCGATGCGGACATCCGTGGCTTCTATGACGCCATCGACCACGGGTGGATGCTGAAGTTCCTCGAGCATCGGATCGCGGACAAGCGCGTGTTGCGCCTGATCCGCAAGTGGCTCAAGGCGGGAGTGATCGAGCGCGGGGAGTGGTCGGACACCGTGGAGGGGACGCCGCAGGGGGCATCGGCATCGCCGCTGCTCGCAAACGTCTACCTGCACTACGTCTTTGACCTATGGGCCGACCAGTGGAGGCGCCGGCACGCGCGCGGGGATGTGGTCCTCGTGCGGTTTGCCGACGACTACGTGGCGGGCTTCCAGCATCGTGATGACGCCGAGCGGTTCCTCGCCGAGCTGCGCCAAAGGTTCGCGAAGTTCGGTCTGGAGCTGCACGCCGAGAAGACGCGGCTGATCCGGTTTGGGCGGTTCGCCGCCCAGCAGCGAGAGCGGCGGGGTCTCGGCAAGCCGGAGACGTTCGGCTTCTTGGGCTTCACGCACATGTGTGGGAAGACCAGGAACGGACGCTTCGCGCTGCGGCGCGTCACGATCTCGAAGCGGATGCGGGCGAAGCTACGCCAGGTCAAGGAGGAGCTGGTGTACCGCCGGTATCAGCCCATCCCCGAGCAGGGGCAGTGGCTTGGGAGCGTGGTGCGAGGGCACTGCCGCTACTACGCCGTGCCCGGCAACTACAAGGCGGTGGACGCCTTCCGCGAAGAGGCGGTCAAGCACTGGTATCGGGCGCTGCGGCGCCGCAGCCAGCGCACGAGCCTGACGTGGGAGCGCATGGGCCGTCTTGAGGCTCGCTGGATCCCGCCGGCCAAGATCACGCATCCCTGGCCCAACGTGCGCTTCGACGCTAGAACCCGAGGCAGGAGCCCCGTGCGCTAGCAGCGCATGCGGGGATCCGTGCGGGGGGCGGCGCGAGCCCTCAAAAGCGAAGCGCCGTCCCTACCGCGACTTTTAGACCTGGACCTGGAGTCGTTTTTCGACAGCGTCCCGCACGACCTCGTTCTGCGCGCGGTGGCTCGCCACACCGACCTGCGCTTCGTCCTGCTCTATGTGGAGCGGTGGCTGAAGGCGCCGCTCCAGCTGGAGGACG
>DASQLJ010000844.1:0-8916 GCA_035630095.1 Longimicrobium sp. | reverse complement strand
GCGCCTGGAAGGTGTTCTTCTGCAGCTCGTTCTGCGCGGTCAGCGCCTGCTGCTGCATCACGTTCTTGGTGTTGATGGCCGCCATCACCTCGGCCGGCGCGCGCACCTCGTTGATCGTGAACTGCTTCACGATGAAGCCGTACGGCGCCAGGCGCGTGGCGATGAGCTGCTGCGTGCGGCCCACCACCTCGGCCTTCTTGGGCCCCAGCATGTCGGCGATCGGCTCGCTTCCCAGCACCTCCTGCAGCGCCTGGCGGATCGACTGCTTCACGTAGCCGTGCTGGATGTGCTCGATGTCGGCGCGGAACGTCGTGTACAGCGACGGCGTCTTGGCCGGGTCCAGCTCGAACGAGAGCGACACGTCCAGCGACACCGGCTGCCCCTCCACGCTGTTCACGTTGATCTCGTCGTTCCCCGTGGAGCCGTCGGTGTTGCCGCGGGTGAGCACCAGCGTCTGCATGTACACCGGGTACTCCTCGATCCCGGTGGTGAGCGGGTTGCGGAAGTGCAGCCCCTGCGTCAGCGGCCGGCTGTCCACGCCGCCGCCCAGCTTGTGGATCACGATCCCCACGTTCCCCGGGTTGATGTAGGTGAACATCGTGGGGATGATGAGGAGCACGACGAGCCCGCCGATCACGAACGGCAGCTTGCTCGTGGCGCCGCGGAACGGGTTGCCGATCTTGCCCCCGCGCGGCGCGCCCGGGCGGTTGGTGGGCATCTGGATGGTGGGCATACGGTGGTTGCGCTCTCCTGCAGCGTGCGGGTTTCGAGATGCGGGCGGCGCCGCTCGGCGGCCTGCCCGCATGGCCCAGCCGAACGGCCGGACCGGGACCACTACGATGTCTCGATTTGGGAAGATTCAGCGTAGGGCCTTCAATGATAATGCATTTACGCCCGGATGTCTCGCCTATCGTGGCCGATCCGGTCGACCGTCGCGACGCACGCGTTCTCTCCGCCCTTCCGCCGAATCGCATCCGGCGAATCTCCCGGCCAAACCTGCTCTGGCGAATCTCCTCGACCGAATCTTCTCGACCGAATCTCCTCAATCGAATCTTCTCCGCCGAATCACCAGCAGACGGGCGCACGGCGGCGCCGCGCCCTCTCCGGCCGGCTCAGGCCGTCCACCTCATCCCGTTCCGGGAGAGGTTGCGGGGCGGGCATCCGGCACACCCAAACGCGCGAGTGGGCGTAACGCCGCGGGGCGCGACGTGCCCGAGGAATGCCACCCTCTCCCGGAACGGGAGAGGGTACGCGCCCCCAGGCGCGGGGAGAGGGCCCCGCGGAACCCGCAGCGTCCCCGATCCCCCGTCTCACACGTTCCGACGTCCGTCCGACGTCCGTCCACCCCCCGCCGCGGGTTGACAAACGGCTGCGAAAGCGGCAGATGCAGCGCATGACTTCACTTTCGAAAGACCGGCGCGGAACCGCGCGCCACGTGGACACCCGGGTCGCCGCGCGCGGCGGCGGCGGAGGGGCGGGCACGTGTTCCTGATCGATCGCGTGCTGCTGGTGGCGGCGCTGCTGGTGGTGCTGGGGGTGGCGGCCAGCAAGGTCTCGGCGCGCTACGGCGTGCCGGTGCTGGTGCTGTTCGTGGGCATCGGGATGCTGGCCGGCTCCGAGGGCGTGGGCGGCATCGACTTCAACAACTACCCGCTGGCGCACGGCGCGGGCACCATCGCCCTGGCCGTGATCCTGTTCGACGGCGGCCTGCGCACCCCGTTCCACTCGGTCCGCCACGCGATGGCCCCCGCGCTGTCGCTGGCCACCGTGGGCGTGCTGCTGACCGCGGGGATGGTGGGCGCGGCGGCCAGCTACATCCTGGGCGTGCCGATGCTGTACGGGATGCTGCTGGGCGGCATCGTGGCCTCCACCGACGCGGCGGCGGTGTTCTCCGTCCTCCGCTCCACCGGGCTGCGGCTCCCCGAGCGGGTGAACCACACGCTCGAGCTGGAGAGCGGGTCCAACGACCCGATGGCCGTCTTCCTCACCGTGAGCCTGCTCGACGTGCTGCTGGGGAAGATGGAGCCCGGCGCGGGGCTGCTCGCCCTGTTCGTGCAGCACATGGCGATCGGCGGCGTGGTGGGCGTGGGGCTGGGGCTGGCGACGGTGTGGATCACCAACCGCATCCAGCTCGGCGCCGAGGGGCTGTACCCGGTGTTCGTGGCGGCGGCGGGGCTGCTGGCCTACGGGGTGGCGGCCACCCTGCACGGCAGCGGGTTCCTGGCCGTGTACCTGGCGGGGATGGCGATCGCCAGCCGGCGCGTGGTCTTCCAGCGTGGCATCCTGCTCTTCCACGACGGCGCCGCGTGGCTTTCGCAGGTGTGCATGTTCGTGATGCTGGGAATGCTGAGCTTTCCCAGCCGGGTGCTGCACGTGGCCATCCCCGGGCTGCTGATCACCGGGGTGCTGGTGTTCGTCGCCCGGCCGCTGGCGGTGGCGGCCGCGCTGCTTCCCTTCCGCTTCGGCGCGCGGGAGATCGCGTTCGTGTCGTGGGCGGGGCTCAAGGGCGCGGTGCCGATCGTGCTGGCCACCTTCCCGCTCCTGCTGGGGCTTCCCCGCGCCGAGCCGCTCTTCGACGTGGTCTTCTTCGTGGTGCTCGTCTCCGCGCTGCTGCAGGGGTGGACGCTGGCCCCGCTCGCGCGGCTGCTGAAGCTGGAGGGACCGGGCGCCCCCCCGGCCGCGATGTCGCTGGAGATCACCTCGCTGCGGCCCGTGGAGGGCGACATCGTGCAGTATTCGCTCACCGGCGGCGGCCGCGTGGAGGGGAAGATGATCCGCGAGCTGGCGCTTCCCGACGGCGCGGTGGTGGCGATGGTGGCCCGCGAGAGCCGGGTGATCCCGCCGCGCGGCAGCACGCAGCTGCGCAAGGGCGACCACGTGTTCGTGGTGCTCTCGCCCGGCGCGCGGCCGCTGGTGGACCGCATCTTCTCGGGCGACCCGGGCGCGATCGCGCCGCTCCCGCAGGACGTGGAGTTTCCCCTGCGCGGCGACACCACCGTGGCCGACGTGGAGGATTTCTACGGCGTCGTGCTGGACGCCGAGCCCGACCGCACGCTCGAGGACCTGCTCCGCGCCCGGCTGGGCGAGCGCCTGGGGGAGGGCCGCGGCGTGAACCTGGGCGGCGTGAAGCTGAAGGTGCGCCACATGGCCGACGGCCGCGTGGACCAGGTGGGGCTGGTGATCATGGCCGAGAAGCTGGTCGACTGACGCGGGGTGGGGCGGAGCGGGGCGGGGCCGAGGGCGGAATATGCCAGTGAACTCGCCGCCTCGCCGCTACAACGGCACGCAGTCCGCCTTCGCGGACCGTCGGTAGTGCTCGAACCGACCTACGGAGCATCTCGATTTCGTCGGACCAGGCAGGTAGATGACACCCGTCGGCTGCGCCTACCCTGGAGGCCGGTGGAGCCTCGCGCGGTTTGCGAGGCTTTTCGTAGTTGTTGCTGCGGCGCTGCGGCTTCAGCCGCCGGTGCCGTGCGAGCTACGCCTGCTCCTTCGGCTTCGGCGTGACGCGCGCGGGGAGCACGGCCTCGCGGCCGAAGCGGACGCGCAAGCGGTCGGTGGCGGCGCTCAGGCGGCGGTCGCGGTCGCTTTCCAGCCCCTGCGGCGGCTCGAAGAGCATCGGCTCGGCCTCGGCGTCGTCGCCCAGCTTGCTCACGCCCACGCCCAGCAACCGGATGCCGCCGCGGCGCTGCGCGCGGAGCTGGCGCACCAGCGCGCGCGCCACGCCGTAGATGGCGCGGTCGCTCTCCAGCGGCTCGGCCACGGTGCGGCTGGCGCTGCGGTCGGTGAAGTCGGCGTAGCGCATCTTCACCGTCACCGTGCGCGCCTTGAGCCCGTCGGCGCGCAGCGAGGCGCCGGTCTCGCCGCAGAGGTAGGCGAGCTTGTTCTCGATCTCGTCCTCGTCGCGGATGTCCTGGGCGAAGGTGCGCTCGTGCGAGATCGACTTCTGCGGCGCGCGCGGGGTCACGCCGCTCCCCTCCATCCCCCGGCTCAGGCGGAAGAGCCAGCGGCCGCGGCCGTCGCCCACCCAGGCGACCAGCGTGGCCTCGTCCAGCGGGAGCAGGTCGCGCACGCGGGTGGCGCCGCGCCGCCGCAGCGCCTCGGCGAACGCCGGCCCCACGCCGGGGATGTCGGCCAGGTCGAAGCGGGCGATGAACTCGGCCTCGCCGCCGGGCTCCACCACGTGCACGCCGAACGGCTTGTTCACCGACGCCGCCATCTTGGCCAGCGTGCGCTGCGTGGCCCCGCCGATGGAGAGCGAGATCCCCGTGCGGTCGAGCACCGCCTGCTGGATGCGGCGCGCCGTCTCGGCCAGCGGCTCGTGCCGGTACAGCTCCTCGGTGCCGCCCAGGTCCAGGTAGAACTCGTCCACGCTGGCCGCCTCCACCACCGGGCTGAACTCCTCGAGCACCGCCTTCACCTCGTGGTGCTTGCGGTCCACCATCTCGCCCGGTACCGGCACCACCATCGCGCGCGGGCACATCCGCACCGCCTGCGACATCGGCATCCCCGCGTGCACGCCGAACTTGCGCGCCGCGTACGACGCCGAGGTCACTACCCCGCGCCCGTCGGCGCGGCCGCCCACCAGCAGCAGCTCGGTCTTCCCCGCCCCCTCGGGATCCGCCAGCATCGCACAGCGCACGAAATACGAGTCGCAGTCCGCCAGCAGGATGCGGCGGGGGCGCTCGGCGGCGGCGGTCGGAGCGGACGGGATCTCGGTTTTCATTCGGTTTTCAATCTACCTCCTGCGTGTTGGTGCCGGTACTGCTTTAGTGCACGTTTTCAGCGTGGACGCCGGCCGCGGTTTCTCCGGTGGCGTATTCCAATCGCTTTGGGAGGATTCCCAGCCCGGAGTCGGTCCGCGTCTCCGTAGACGGAGACGGAGACGGAGAACGGGCGATCGCGGGGTGCGAAACCAGGGGCCAGGACGGACGTAGGGGATTGGATGGGTGTTGGATCGAGCGGGTGCGGGAGGCTGCGGCGCTCGCGTGGGTAAGGCGGATGAATCCGCAGCTAGAACAATGGGAAGCCTCGCAAACTGCGCGAGGCTGCGGCGGCGGCATCCGTGCGGGAGGGCGGTCGAGAGCGCCCGCTGAGGCTCGACACCACGCCGCCGCGAGCGTGGGTATCTTCATCTACTGAAGGAGTTTACGGATGTTTTCGGAAACGGCGGAGCTGTACGACCGGCTTTATTCGTTCAAGGACTACGCGGCCGAGGCGGCGCGCGTGCGCGAGCTGGTGGTGGCCGCCGGCGGGCCGGGCGAGGGAACGCTGCTCGACGTGGCGTGCGGCACCGGCAAGCACGCCGAAGCGCTGGCCGCGCACTACTCGGTCGGGGGGATGGACCTGGACGCCGGCCTCCTCGCCGCCGCCCGCGCGCGGCTCCCCGGCGTGCCGCTGCACCAGGCCGACATGCGCGACTTCGACTTCGGGCGCAGCTACGGCGTGGTGACCTGCCTGTTCAGCTCCATCGGCTACGCGGTGACGGTCGAGGCGATGCGGAGCGCGGTGGCGGCGATGGCGCGGCACCTGGAGCCCGGGGCCGCGCTGGTGGTGGAGCCGTGGTTCCAGCCCCACGTCTTCATCCCCGGCTACGTGCACGTGCTGACGCACGAGGAGCCGGGGCTGAACATCGTGCGGATGGGCGTGGGCGAGATCGTGGACCGGGTGTCGGTGCTGAGCTTCGAATACCTCATCGGCCGCCCGGACGGCATCACCCGCGCATCCGAGCGCCACGAGATGGGCCTCTTCACCGACGACGAGATGCGCGCCGCGCTCGAGGACGCCGGGCTCCGCGTGACCCACGACGCGCAGGGCCTGTCCGGCCGCGGCCTGTTCATCGGCATCGCGCCGGGCTGAATCATCTCGGGCCTCGGGACGCGATGAGTCGTCGGACGCCAGCCGTCCTCTTTCGGCGCTCTTCCGCCAATCAGGACAGTCGCGCGCATCGACGTACGGATATGAGAGTGTAGAAATCGCAACGGATTATGACGTGTGTGCCCACGGTGGCCGAGTTATGGCGGTGGGTTGATTTCCGTCTTTTTTGTCCTTATAATTGGGCCGTTCACGTCGTCCGGTGCGGCAGGTGCGAGGGCGGGGATACCTTCTAGCGGCCGTATCGGGCGGCGTGGACACCGGGGGTGAGTGGGACATGAAGCGCCGGGGCGAGCAATCGCACCGGCGCTTCGTGTTTGTTGTCGGATCGGTCGAGGATTTCGGCGTCGGGTCGGGCCGTCTTCATTGAAAGGCGGCTGAAGCCGCAGGCTGGAACAATGGAAAGCCTCGCAAACGGCGCGAGGCTTCAACAGCGATGAGGCATTCGAGTTCGACGGGATCGAAGGACGCGGGTACGGTCTAACGCACACCCCACTCCCACAGGCCGAACTGCACCTTCTTGTCGAGGTGGCCGTTGGCCTTCAGCGCCAGCATGATCTGGCCGCGGTGGTGGCCTTCGTGCGCGGTGAGGTAGCCGAGGAACGCGGCTGGGTGCGGCTTGAATCCCTTGATCTTCCCCTCCTCGAGGCCCCGCGCCAGCAGCGCCTCGATCGCCAGCGCCGACGCCTCCAGCGCGGCGCGCAGCGTCGCCCGGTCCACCGCGGCGTCGGCGTCGAACTTCGCCAGCCCGTCGCGCAGCTCCTTCGCGGCGGAATCGAGCCACATCAAGCGGACGTTGTGCAGGTGCGCGAGCGCCTTGCCCACGCTGCGCCCCTTCGTCGGCGCCATGTCGTCCAGCGCCTCGTCGGGGATCGCGTCCAGCAGGTACAGGTTGATGCGGTTGGAGATGCGCCAGGTGTCGACGAGCTGCTCCGCCAGCGATTGATCGCCCACGGGATGGATCTCCTTGCCGGGATACGTGGTGCGCTTCTCGTCTACAGTATTCGCGGCGAAGCGGGACGGGCAATGACGGCGTTTCCCGCAGATGGAAAATGAGCCGGGCCGACCGCGAAGTCGGCCCGGCTCGTTTCCAGCGTCGATGCGGCGGCGCGGTCAGACGCGGAAGCGCTCGGCGAGGACGTTCATGTGCATGGCCATCTCGGCGAGGGTCTGGCTGGTGTCGGCCACCTCTTCCATCGCCGCGCCCTGCTGCTGGGCGGCCGAGGCGGTCTGCTCGGTGCGCGAGCGCGTGTTCTTGGCGATCTCCTGCACGTGGTGCATGGCGGCGAGCAGCTCGTCCATCACGCCGGCCTGCGCCTCCACCTCGGCGTGGATGCGCTCGATGGCCTCCACGGCGCTGCGCAGGCCGTCCACCATGCTGCCCAGCGCGGTCTCGCCCTCGCGCGAGGCGGCGCCCACGCCGGCCAGGCGGCGGTCGGCCATGTCCAGCTCGGCGCGCACGCGGGCGATGGCCTCGCGCGTTTCGCCCACGGTGTCGCCCACCCGCTGCGCCGAGTCGGCCGACTGGCCGGCGAGCTTGCGCACCTCGTCGGCGACCACGGCGAAGCCGCGGCCCTGCTCGCCCGCGCGCGCCGCCTCGATCGCGGCGTTCAGCGCCAGCAGGTTGGTCTGCTCGGCGATGCCGCGGATGGAGCCCACGAACCCGCCGATGCGCTCGCCGGCCCCGTGCAGCGCGTCCACCGCGGCGGCGGCGTGGCGGTAGCCGTCGCCGATCTCCACCAGCAGCACGCCCGACTGGGCGATGCGGCCCACGTGCGTGTGCGTATCGGCGGCCACCTGGCGCGCGTCGCCCGCGGCGGAGCCGGCGTGCTGCCGCACCACGCGGTTCTGCGCGGCCAGCCGCTCCAGCGCCTCGCCGCCGCGCTTCATCAGCGTCATCTCGCGCTCCACCTCGCCGGCGGCGTCGTTGGCGATGGTCCCCACCTCGACCGCCGAGGCCTGCACCTCCTGCGCGGTGGCCGAGAGCTGCTCGGCCATGCCGGCCAGCGAGCGCGCCTGCGTCTGCACCTCGCGGATCACCCCGCCCAGCGAGCGGCCCACGCGGTTCACCGCGGCGGCCAGGAAGTCCATCTGGTCGCGCTCGCCCGCGGCCACCTGCACGCGAAAGTCGCCCCCCTCCACGCTGGCCAGCGCCTCGCGCACCTGCCGCAGCCGCCGCGTGTAGTGCGTGGGCGCGAGCAGGGTGGCGGCCAGCACGCTGGTCACCACCGCCGTCTCCAGCGCGATCATCTGCCAGGCCAGCTCCATCCCGGGGTTTGCCCACATCCCCGCCACCCGCGCCAGCGGGTACAGCACGGCCGTGGCCGCGGTGGAGCTCCAGCTCGCCCTGGGCACGCCCAGCGCGGTGGAGGAGAAGAGCGCGGCGTAGTACGGGATCATCAGGAACCCGAACGGCCCGTGCGCCGCGGTGAAGCCGAAGAGCACCAGGTGGTCCACCACCAGGCTGGCCCAGAACTGCCACGGCGCCCAGCGGTTGCGGCGCAGCGCCAGGTGGAACAGGCCGTTCACCACCGCGATCCCGCCGCCCAGCCCCAGGATCGCGTTCTGCGAGATGGTGAGCACGCCGATCCGGCTGAGCGCCCACACCAGCGGCACCGCGCCCACGATCAGCACCCAGCGCACCCACACCTCGTCCTGCGTCTTGGCGCGAAGGATGTGCCTCTGCTCGGCGTCCATCCGCGACTCGGGCGCCACCTCGTGAACGCCGGGCGCGCCGTCCTCCGCGTCGAGCGGGGTCTGGAAGTGCGATGGGGGGGGAGCGCTGGAAGCGCCGCCGGGATCCCGCGGGCGGCGCGACGGGGCGAACAGGGTGGTGCTCACGACGGCATCGATGGAGGCGGGGAGAAGCGGAACGGCACGACACCCAGCCGCGGAACGCCGCCGGTGTCCAAAAGTGACACGGCGGGCGCTCACTTTCGGCCGGCGATAAAACACGGAGGCGTCGACGTGCGGTTGGCTGTTGAAGCTGGGAAGTTTGCGTACATAGTTTCGTGGCGTCAAGGGTATGTCACTGCCGCCGTT
>DASQLJ010000843.1:0-5182 GCA_035630095.1 Longimicrobium sp. | reverse complement strand
CAGGGGGCAGACGATCCCCGGCATCCGCTTCCACGTCACCGACCACCGGGCGTACCGGCCGGTGCGCACGGCGCTCCTGCTCATCGACGAGATCCGCCGCAAGCACCCGCGCGACTTCGCCTGGAGCCGCACCATCGACCGCCTCACCGGCTCGGACAGGGTGCGGCTGGCGATCGAAGCCGGCCGCCTCCTCCCCCTCCTCGACGAGTGGGACCGCGAAGCCGCGGCCTTCCAGGAGAGCCGCAAGCCGTACCTGCTCTATCCCTGAGCCGCCCGGTTCATCGGGCTGCGTCGGACGACGGTTTGGAGTGCGACAGGGCTGGCGGGTTCGCATGGGCCCCGTGGACCCGGCGAATGAATTCGCGGGCAACAACCACACGAAGTCCGCCTCCGCGGACTACAGGCTGTGGTGTGGCCGACGTGCCGGTGCACGGAGACGGGCATCGGATGCGGCTGTCCGCCCATCCCGCGACTCTGCCGTTGCAGTTCCCCCCTCCCCCGCGGAGCGCGGGGAGGGGCCGGGGGAGGGGGCCGCCCGCCGCCACAAAAGCCCACCTGGAGGCGCAGTCTCCGCCCGCCGTCCTTCTTCAATCTCCCTCTACACCCCCACCCTCACGCGCTCCACCATCCGCGTGGAAGGCGACCCCCGCGCCGGCACCGGCACCGGCCGCTCGGGGCGCGGCGCCACGCGCTCCAGCACCTTCGCCGACGACAGCACGCCGGGCACGCCGCCGCCGGGGTGCGTGCCCGCGCCCACGAAGTAGAGGCCGGGGACGTCGCCGCTCTGGTTGTGGTAGCGGAACCAGGCGCTCTGCGTCAGGATCGGCTCGGGGCCGAAGGCGGCGCCGTCCACCGAGCGCAGGTCGTGCTCGAACTCGCGCGGGGTGAGCGACATCTGGCTGATGACGTTCTCACGGATCCCCGGCAGCACCCGCCGCTCCAGCTCCGCCAGCACGCGCTCGAAGTACGGCTCGCGCTTCCTCTCCCAATCGACCCCGCTTCGGTTGTTGGGGACGGGGGAGAGGACGTAGAACGTTTCCATCCCCGCCGGCGCCAGCGTTGGGTCGGTGCGCGTGGGCGCGTGCAGGTACAGCGAGAAGTCGTCGGCCAGCACGCGCCGGCGGAAGATGTCGTCCAGCAGCGGCTTGTAGCGCGGGCCCAGCACGATGGTGTGGTGCGCGAGCTCCGGGTACTCCCTGCGGCTGCCGAAGTAGCCCACGAACAGGCTCATCGACTGCCGCACCCGCCGCACGCGCGCGTCGGTGTGGCGCGGCCGCGCCGACTCCGGCAGCATGCGGCCGTAGACGTACGATGGGTCGGCGTTGCTCACCACCAGCGCCGCGGGGATCGTCTCGCCCGAAGCCGTGCGCACGCCCGCCGCGCGGCCGTTGCGCACGATGATCTCCTCCACCGGCGTGTCCAGCCGCACCTCCACGTCCAGCTCGCCCAGCAGCCGCACCAGCGCGTGGACCAGCGCGGTGGTGCCGCCCTTCGCGAAGTGCACCCCCCACTTCCGCTCCAGCCAGTGGATGAGCAGGTAGATGGAGGTGGTGGAGAACGGGTTTCCGCCCACCAGCAGCGGCTCGAAGGTGAGCGCCTGCCGCAGCCGCTCGTCCTTGATGTAGTGCGCCACCAGGCCGTAGACCGTACGGTAGCTCTGCAGCCGCATCATCTGCGGGATCACGCGCAGCATGTCCGCCGCGCGGTGGAAGGGCTGGTCGGCGAGCTGGGTGTAGCCCACGTCGAAGATGCGCTCGGCGTGCGCCGCCAGCCTGCGGTAGCCGTCCACGTCGCCAGGGCTCCGGCGGCGGATCTGCTCCAGCAGCCGGTCCTCGTCGCCCACGTAGTCGAAGGTCTCGCCGTCGTGGAAGAGGATGCGGTAGAACGGGTCCACCGGCACCAGCTCCACGTAGTCGGCCAGCGACCGGCCGACCAGCGCGAACAGCTCTTCCAATAGATACGGCGCGGTGATCACCGTGGGCCCCGCGTCCCAGGTGAAGCCGTCCTGCCGGAACACCCGCGCGCGGCCGCCGGGCTGGTCCAGCGCCTCGAGCACGATCACGCGCCACCCCATCGCGCGCAGCCGCACCGCCGCCGCCAACCCCCCGAACCCGCTCCCGATCACCACCGCCGTCTCGCTCATCTTCTACCCGTTCCCTGGATCAACTTTGCAAGCCCAGACGGTGTCATCCTGAGGCCGACCACGCCTAGCCGCGCCCGCGCTAAAGGCCGCAGGCCGAAGGATCTATAGCCCGTCCGCGCAACAGCTTGGCCGTAGCGCACCGGATGGAAAGTGCGGGTGGCCTGGGCTGCTGACCGGCGGCTGAAGCCGCAGCAACACCTACGAGAAGCCTCGCAAACTGCGCGAGGCTCCACCGGATGGGGACGGCATCGCGGCGTCCCAAACGCCTCGCCGAAGTTACGCTCGCTCGGTCATGTTCGGATTTCTATCCGATGGCCAGGATCCTCGCCGCCGCGAACCTCACGTCCCCAACAGCACGAACGCCGCCGCTACGGCTGCAACGTGCCCAGCGGTCGTTCTTGCGCTTTCCCCCCCGCCTCCGTGCTGCATCCCGCCGCGCGTCTGGATCTCCTTGTCCTGACTTGACATGAGTTGCATCGAGTTATAAACATTAGACAAACATTAAACAATAATGAATCCGGATTTCGATGCGGCGGCGTAATCCACTCTCGGGATGCGGAGGAGGAGGCGTCCGACTCCGGCTGGCTGGATGCGGGGAACCCAGGCCGCGGGCCACGTCGCACGCGGGGAGAGCGTTACGGGTGTGAGGGGACTGGAACGGGACGGGGGCGGGGCGGGTGCCAGCGCCGCGCGGTACGCGCTGTGGGCCCTGTACGCCTTCACGGCGATGGCGCTGGCGGGCTACGCCAGCTTCGGCACGCACCCGGAGCTGCTGGCGCGCTATCCGGGCGCGGCGGGCTTCTACGGGGTGTCGTTCCTCTTCTTCGCGCGCGTGCAGATCCTGCTGGCGGGGGCGGCGATCGCGCTGTTCCTGGCCGTATACGCCGGGCGGCGCTGGCTGGGCGCCTTCGCGGCGCTGTACGTAATCAGCCTGGGGAGCGAGCTGCTGGGCACCACGGCCGGGATCCCCTTCGGCGCGTACGCCTACACCGAGGCGCTCGGACCGCGCTGGTTCGGCCACGTGCCGCTGCTGATCCCGCTCAGCTGGTTCTTCATGGCCGTGCCGTCGTATGCGCTCGCGCGGGGGCTGCTGCCCATCGGCAGCCGGACGTGGGAGCGCGTGCTGCTGGCGTCGTTCGTCCTGCTGAGCTGGGACCTGAGCCTGGACCCGGCGATGAGCCACGCCACGCGCTACTGGGAGTGGGCTTCGCCCGGGCCGTACTACGGGATGCCGCTGCTGAACCTGTTCGGCTGGTACGCCACCGGCGCCGCGCTGATGGGCGCCCTCGCCGCCCTCCGCGCCGATGCGTGGGTCGAGCGGCTCCCACTTGGCTGGCTCACGGGCTTCTACGCGGCCAACCTGTTGCTGCCGCTGGGGATGATCCTCGCCCGCGGCTACTGGCCCGCGGCGCTGGTGACCGTCGCCGCCCTCGGCGCCGCCGTGCTGCTGGCCCGCCTGCGCGCCCCCCGCCGCCGCGCCACGCTCGCCACCGCGGAGGCTGCCACGTGAGCGCCGCCGCCACCATCGGCGCGCCCTCCGCCGCGTCGGACATCTCGGGAAACGCCCTCCTGGCAGACACGACCTCTGTCGACCCGCTGTCGACCGACGTGCTTTCAGCCGAGATGCTTCCTGCGGATCGCATTGCCCTGCGCCACTCGCTGGCGGCGCGGCTGGGGGAGTGTGACGGGGCTCCGCGCGTGCACCTGTCCGGGCAGCTCATCCGCCCGCTCGCCGCGCACGCGGCGGCGCGCGCGCTCGGCTGCGCGGACGATCCGCGCGCCGGCTTCGCGGCGCTGGCGGTGCAGCTCGCGCACGAGGCGTCGCTGGTGCACGACGATATCGTGGACGGCGCCGCCACCCGCCGCGGCGAGCCCACGCTGGCCGCCGCGAAGGGCGTGGGCGCCGCGCTGGTGGCCGGCGACCACCTGCTGGCGTGGAGCTATCGCCTCGCCGCGCGCACCGGCTCGCTCGCCTTCGCCGGCCTCTTCGCGGAGGCGGTCGAGCGCACCATCGCGGGCGAGATCGCGCAGGGCCGTGCCACCGGCCGCGCGCTATCGCCCGCCGAGTACGAGGCGATCGCGCGCGACAAGGCGGGCGCGCTGCTGGGGTGCGCGCTGGCCGCCGCGCCCGCCGTCACCGGCCGCGGCGATCCGCGCGACTTCTACGAGCTGGGCCGCACGCTGGGGCTCATCTACCAGCGTCTCGACGACCTGCTGGACTACTGCGCCGCGACGGACACCGGCAAGCCGGCGCTGGGCGATTACGCGCAGCAGAGGTGGACGTGGGTGCTGGAAGAAGTCCCCGGCGCCGCTTTCGGTCGCCCTGCGGACGAGATGTCCGCCGCGCTGCACGTGAAAGGCGCGCACGGACACACGCCGCTGCGCCGCCTGCTGGCGCGCCTGGATGCGGGCTTCGCCGCGTTCGCCGCCACGCGCGCCGCGCTCCTCCCCGGCGACACGCTCCTCGCCGCCCTCGCGGCAGACTGGCAGGCGCGCGCCAACGCCGCCGTCCGCCGCGAGGAGGAAGCGCGCGCCACGATCGCTTCGCCCGCGCGCGTCGAAATCTCCCGCCGCATCCGCGAGCGCGTCCCGGCGACGGCGGATCTGCGCGGCTACTTCGCGCGGAACAGCCGCTCGTTCGCCTTCGCCGCGCGCTTCTTTCCGCCGCACGCATCCCACCAGGTCGCCCGCGTCTACGCCTACTGCCGCGTGACGGACGACCTGGTGGACCGCGCGGAGGGCGAGGGCGAAGCGGCGCTCGGCGCGGTGCTGGACGAGTGGGTGATGCTGTCGAGCCGCGCCTACGCCGGCCAGCCGACCGGGCTGGAGCTGCTGGACCGGGTGATGGGGGAGATGGCGTCGGCGTCCATCCCCTTCACCTACGCGGCGGAGCTGGTGGAGGGGATGCGGATGGACCTGCGGCGCGAGACGTATCCCACCGCCGCCGCGCTGCGGCTGTACACCTACCGCGTCGCCTCCGTCGTGGGGCTGTGGCTGACGGAGCTGTTCGGCGTGCGCGACGCGGCCACGCTGAAGCGC
>DASQLJ010000842.1:0-8181 GCA_035630095.1 Longimicrobium sp. | reverse complement strand
CGTGCCGGCGAAGTCGAGGAAGCGCCCCGTCCCGCACGCCAGCTCCACCACCGCCGACGGTGCGCGCCCGTCCAGCCACGCACGCAGCACGCCCCGCTCGACGCCGTCCACGTAGCGCCCGTAGCTGTTCGCGAACCGCTCGCGGTCGTACGCCGGCGCGAGCGCGTCGTAGTAGTCGCGGATGGAGGACATGGATGGGGAGGCGGGATGATGCGGGACGCGCGGCGATTTCTAATCTGCCCTCGAACGGCGCTTAATTGAAGGCCCTGCAAACGGCGCTGCGCGGACTCAATCGATCATACAAGCAAAAGACTTGTCTCACGCAGAGTCAGCAGAGTGAGCAGAAACAGCTGCAGTTCTCTGCTGACTCTGCTGACTCTGCGTGAACCATTGCCGTTTTTCTCCTCACCACCCGCGGCGGCTCATGCGGCGCAGGATCTCGCGGCGGTAGACGGGGGTGTTGGCGGTGGTGCGGCGGTGCGGGTTGGGGAGCAGCGCCGCCAGCCCGGCCGCCTGCGAGCGCGTCAGCTCCCGCGCGGACGAGCGGTAGTGGTGGCGCGCGGCCGCGTCCACGCCGAACACGCCGTCGCCCCACTCGGCGCTGTTCAGGTACAGCTCCAGGACGCGGTTCTTCCCCAGGATCAGCTCGGCGGCGGGGGTCAGCGTCCAGTCGTAGATCTTGCGGATGCCGCCCAGCACCGGGTTCCGGCAGGCGCAGCCGAACAGGTTCTTCACCAGCTGCTGGGTGATGGTCGACGCGCCGCGCATCCGCCCGCCCTCCACGATGTCGCGCCGGGCGTTGCGCATCTCCTCCATGTCGAAGCCGCTGTGCGTCCAGAAGCGCCCGTCCTCCGCGGCCACCACCGCCCGCGGGGCGTGCCGCGACATCGCACGCAGCCGCACGTACTTACGCGTGACCTGGTATTCATCGCCGCCCGCCATCGCCTCGATCCTGCGCTGGAGCTGCACGCCCGTCGTGGGCGGCCACACGAAGCGGTAGACGATCAGCAGCAGCACGCAGAAGACGTAATACGCGGCGAAGACCTTCAGCCCCATCAACAGCACCCGCCGGGCGATGCCGCGCTTGCGCCGGCGCGGCTGCTCGGCGTCCGGCGGCGAGACATCGGGGTGGCCGATCGGCGGCCGTGGGGGCGTCCACTCCTGCGTGACGTCGTCGTCGTCCGGCCGCGGCCGTGCTCGAAATAACCGCATCAACCCCTTTCATCGTGCCGAAGGAAAGCTGCCCGGCAGGGTACGCGCGAACCCGGGGTGCGGCAAGCCCGCCGTTCGCGGACGCCCGTCGCAGCGGTCGATCCTGATGTGGCCGGACCTCCGCCGGACGTCAGAGGAAGGGCGCGGGGCGCAACTCATGCACAAGCTGTGGACGAACACGGCCGGACCCCCTCCCCACCGAACGCCGACCCATGGCCGACACGCCTCCGCGCGACCGCGACCCGGTGCAGCCCCGCGACGTCGACCGCGAGCAGCATGCCCCGTCGCACAGCGACCCCGACTCGGTGATGACCCCCGACGTCGACAGCACGCGGCACGCGACGCCGGTGGAGCCGGGCGCGCCCCGCCCCGACTTGGGCGAAACGGCGCAGATGGTGGAAAGCTCGGCCACCCGCTCGTGGGGGGTGACCACGCTCACCGCGCTGGCGCTGCTGTACACGCTGTACTTCGCGCGGAGCTTCCTGCTGCCGATCGTGGTGGCGCTGCTGATGAGCTTCCTGTTCAGCCCGATGGTGCGCTGGATGGCCCGCTACAAGATCCGGCCGCCGCTGGGCGCGGGGCTGGTGGTGCTGGGGCTGCTGGGGGTGGTGGGCTTCGCCGGCTACGAGCTGTCGGGGCCCGTGCAGACCTGGGCCGCCGACGCGCCCCAGACGCTGTCGGGCGCGCAGCAGAAGCTGCGCGCGCTGATGCGCCCCATCGAGCGCGCCAGCCGCACCGCCGAGCAGGTGACCAACGCCACCGCCGGCGCGGCGCCCGCCACCGCCACGCGCCAGCCGCAGGAGGTGGTGGTGCGCGGCGAGAGCATCATCTCGCGCGTGTTCGGCACCACCTGGAAGTTCCTGGCGGCGGCGATGGAGGTGATCATCCTCCTCTACTTCCTGCTGGCCGCGGGCGACCTGTTCCTGCAGAAGCTGATCAAGGTGCTCCCCACGCTCCGTGACAAGCGGAAGGCGGTGGAGATCGCGCGGATGACCGAGGCGTCCATCAGCACCTACCTGCTCACCGTGGCGTGCATCAACATGGTGGAAGGCGCCGTGGTCTCCGCTGTGCTGTGGGCGCTGGGGATGCCCAACCCCCTGCTGTGGGGGGCGATGGTGGTGGTGCTGGAGTTCATCCCCTACCTGGGCGCGCTGACCATGACGGTGATCCTCTCCATCGCCGCCATCACCACCTTCGACACGGTGGGGCACGCGATGGTGGTGCCGGCGGCGTTCCTGGCCATCAACGTCGTGCAGGGCAACTTCATCAGCCCGATCCTGGTGGGGCACCGGCTGGCGCTGAACCCGGTGGCGCTGCTGGTGGGGCTGGCGTTCTGGTTCTGGATCTGGGGGATTCCCGGCGCGTTCATCGCCGTGCCGCTGCTGGCCACCTTCAAGATCTTCTGCGACCACATCGAGTCGCTCGCCGCCCTCGGCGAGTTCCTGGGCATGCGCGACGAAGGCGAGCGCCGCTCCGCGATCCGCGGCACGTAACGCATTTCCTTGCAGGGGCGTTGGGGAAACCGCCGCGCGGGCGGATTCCCAAGCGCATGCCTCTCGATGGATCGGCCGGCGCCAGCGTCCGTCGGCCGGCTGACCGCCGCCGTGTCAGCGATCGATGACATTCCTCGATCTGTAAGCGATCGCGAACATCTCCCCCGTTCCAGGTCACACGGCGTCCGAAACGGAACGGACGAGCGGGATGCGGGCGTGTCCCTCCGCTGCGCTCCGGGCCGGGCTTCGCGCTCCGTAGGCAACGATACCGCCGTTGCCAACGGCGCCGAGCCGCCGGCGCGCCACGGCCCCTCGCGTTCCCGCTACGTCAGGGGCGCGCGCCGGCGTCTCGGCCCTCCGGGCGCGAATCCCTCACGCAACTCCCCGCTCGTGGAACGGAGTTCTACCAATTCGGCTGAATGAATGTGCATTCCTCCACAGGCGAATTGACTCACACGGAGCAACGGAGAACTGCTTGTTTTTCCTCCGTTTCCTCCGTTGCTCCGTATGCCATCCTTCTGTAGCGACCCTTCCGAATGCACAGCGGTATCTCGGATTCCGTATCATCTGCCGGCGCTGTCGCCGGTAGCGGCGAGCCGCGCCGCGGAAACGTAACCGTGTCCCACTCACTCAAAACTACGTAAAAACCGGCACTGCCCCGAAGATCGGATGTTCAAGTGGAGCAACACTTTGACGCCATGGCATCCCTGCACAACGAATGTTTCCAATCGTTCAGTATTGACTGAAAGATCTGAAACCCGTATTCTACCCGTACGATGGGAAGCACCCTTACAGGAGAACGCCGAGTGGACGAAGCGGTTCAGCAGTTCGTGGAGCGGATGGGGCTGGTCTGCGAGAAGGAGGGGATGGCGCGCAGCGCGGGGCGCATCTTCGGCCTTCTGCTGGTGGGCGGCCGCCCCTACTCGCTCGACGAGCTTGCCGAGAAGCTGCAGGCCAGCAAGGCCGGCGTGAGCACCAACTGCCGGATGCTGGAGCAGTTCGGGATGATCGAGCGGGTGAGCTCGCTGGGCGACCGGCGCGACTTCTACCGCGTGCAGGACGACCCGTGGGAGCACATGATGCGCGTGGCCCAGGGCCGCTGGCGCGACCTGGTGAAGATCCTGGGCGAGGCGCAGGCCACCCTCCCCGACCACATGGCCGAGGGGAAGCGCACGCTGGGCACCGCGCAGCAGTTCCACCAGCTCCTGATCCACGACGTGGACAAGCTGCTGGAGCACTGGCACCACCTGCAGCAGGGCGGCGGCGCCGAAGTGCCCGCCGAGAACGCGGCCTGACCGGCCGGAAGCGCCGGGGCACGACCCCGCGCGCTCGACCCACGGAACGACCGAACCACGGTTGACGGATATGCAACGAAGCTTCGCCCCGCGCCTCGCCGCCGGGGCACTGACGGCCGCCCTGCTGGCGGCGGCCCCCCTCGCGGCGCAGGCGCTCCCGGGCACCCAGGCCCGCCCGCTCCCGCCCCCCATGTCCGCGCAAACCGCGGCTCCCGTGTCGTCGTCATCCACCGTGAACGCGACGGCGGGGCAGCGCGCGCTCACGCTGGACGAGGCGCTGCGGCTGGCCGAGGGCGCCAGCGACCAGATCACCATCGCCCAGGCCGGGGTGACGCGGGCGCAGGGGCAGCGGCTGCAGGCCGTCAGCCAGCGCTACCCGCAGCTGAACGGCACGGCGTCGTATTCCCGCGCCCTGGCCTCGCAGTTCTCGGGGCTGGGCGGCGGCGGGCAGGACACCACCACGCAGGCCGGCCCGCAGAACTGCGGCCGCTACACCCCCAACCCGGCGCTCCCCATCGAGCAGCGGATCGACTCGCTGGAGCACGCGGTGGACTGCGCCGCCAACGCCAACCCGTTCTCGTCGCTGGGCTCGCTCCCCTTCGGGAACGAGAACACCTGGCAGTTCGGGCTGAGCCTGCAGCAGAACCTGTTCGCCGGCGGCCGCATCTCCGCGCAGGTCGACGCGGCCTCGGCCGGGCGGCGGCGCGCCGAGATCCAGCTCGCCTCCACCCGCGCGCAGATGGTGCTGGACGTGGCGCAGGCGTACTACAACGCCGCGCTCGCCGACCGGCTGGTGACGATCGCCGAGGCCACCCTGGCGCAGGCCGAGACGACCTTCCAGCAGACGCAGCTCGAGCGGCGGGTGGGGAACCAGCCCGAGTTCGAGCTGCTGCGCGCCCAGGTCACGCGCGACAACCAGCGCCCGGTGCTGATCCAGCGGCGGTCGGACCGCGACCTGGCGTACCTGCGGCTGCGCCTGCTGCTGGACATGCCGGCCGACCAGCCGCTCACGCTCACCACGCCGCTGAACGACGCGGCGCCGGTGCCGGTGGCGCGCTTCGCCAGCAACCCCAACCTGCTGGGCGACACCGCCACCCTGAACCGCGCCCCCGTGCGCCAGGCGCTCGAGGCGGTGACCGCGCAGGAGGCGCAGCTCCGCGTGACCCGCGCCCAGCGCCTCCCCAGCGTGAGCCTGGTGAGCAACTACAGCAAGGTGACCTACCCCGAGGGGCTGGTCCCCACCTCGTTCGGCGACTTCTTCACCAACTGGACGGTGGGGGCGCAGCTCTCGGTCCCCATCTTCACCGGCGGCCGGCTGCGCGGCGAGACGCTGGTGGCGCAGGCCGGGGTGACCGAGGCGCGCGCCACCCTGGAGCAGACCAAGGAGCTGGCCCAGCTCGACACCCGCACCGCGCTGCAGCAGCTCGCCAGCGCGCGGGCGCAGTGGCAGGCCAGCTCGGGGACGGTGGAGCAGGCCACCCGCGCGTACGGGATCGCCGAGATCCGCTACCGCGAGGGGCTCAGCACCCAGACCGAGCTCAGCGACAGCCGCATCCTGCTGCAGCAGGCGCAGGCCAACCGGGCGCAGGCCGCGCGCGACCTGCAGATCGCGCAGGTGCGGGTGGCGCTCCTCCCCGACCTGCCGCTGAACGTGGGCGGCGCGGCCGGGGCCGCGGCGCAGGAGCAGGGCGCGCAGCAGCAGCGCGAGCAGGAGCAGCAGCGGCAGCAGGAGATGCAGCGGCAGCAGCAGGCCCAACAGGCGCAGGCATTCACGGCAGCGGGGGGACCGCAATGAGACGCGAGATCGCGAACGGGCGCGCGGCGCTGGCCGCCGCCGCCCTGATGGTGTTGGCGGCGTGCGGCGGCGAGAGCGACGCCGCGCAGGAGAAGGCGCCCGAGGCGGTGCAGCTCGGCCCCGAGGCGGTGGCGGTGGTGCAGGTGCAGGAGATCCGCACCGGGCCGCAGCTTTCGGGCACCCTGCGCGCCGAGCGCGAGGCGCAGGTGCGCGCGCAGGTGGGTGGGCAGGTGCTGGAGGTGTACGCCGACCAGGGGCAGGCCGTGCGCTCGGGGCAGCCGCTGGCCCGCATCGACGCCACGGCGCTCAGCGACGCGGCCACCTCGGCGGGGACGCAGGTGCGCTCGGCCGAGCTGTCGGTGCAGATGGCGGCCCGCAACCACGAGCGCGCGCAGACGCTGAACCAGGCCGGCGCCATGAGCGACCGCGACCTGGAGACGGCGCGCAACCAGCTGGCGCAGGCGCAGGCCGCGCTGGCCGGCGCGCGCTCCACCCGGGCCAGCGCGTCCAAGCAGCTGGGCAACACGGTGGTGCGCGCGCCGATCGGCGGGGTGGTGGCCAACCGCCCGGTGAGCGCGGGCGACATCGTGCAGCCGGGGGCGCAGCTCTTCACCGTGGTCGACCCGCAGAGCATGCGGCTGGAGGCCAGCGTGCCGGCCGACCAGCTCGGGCAGCTGCGGGTGGGCTCGCCGGTGCGCTTCACCGTCACCGGCTACCCGGGGCGCGCCTTCACCGGCTCGGTGCAGCGCATCGCCCCCTCGGCCGACCCCACCACGCGGCAGGTGCCGGTGGTCGTCGCCGTCCCCAACGCCGAGGGCGCGCTGGTGGCGGGGCTCTTCGCCGAAGGCCGCGTGGAGTCGCAGTCGCGGCAGGGGATCATGGTACCCGCGGCGGCGGTGGACGAGCGCGGCGTGACGCCGGCCGTCCTGCGCCTGCGCGGGGGGAAGGCCGAGCGCGTGGCGGTGACGCTGGGGCTGCGCGACGGCGACAGCGACACGGTGGAGATCACGGGCGGCGTGGCGGCGGGCGACACGCTGCTGGTGGGGGCGGCCCTGGGCACCACGCCCGGGACGCGCGTGACCGTACGGGCGGCGGGCGCGGCGCCGGCCGCGGCCCGGTAAGGAGAGAGCAGCCCATGTTCATATCCGATTTCGCGATCAAGCGGCCCGTGGTCACCACGGTGACCATGCTGGCGCTGGTCGTGTTCGGCATCTTCGCGCTGATGAACCTCGACACGGACGAGTTCCCCGAGGTGGACGCGCCGTTCGTCTTCATCTCGGTGCCGTATCCCGGCGCCTCGCCCGACATCGTCGAGCGCGAGGTGGTGGAGCCGATCGAGGAGGCCGTGGCCGGCATCAGCGGGGTGGATCGCATCGACAGCCAGGCGCTGGACGGCTTCGGCTCGATCCAGGTGCAGTTCGTCTTCGAGAAGGACGTGCAGCAGGCCACGCAGGACGTCCGCGACGCCGTCTCGCAGATCCGCGGCGACCTGCCGCAGGAGATCGAGGAGCCGATCTACGCGCGCTTCGACCCCAACGACTTCCCCATCGTCTCGCTGACGCTGTCGAGCGAGACACTGTCGCCGGCCGACCTCACCCGCATCGCCGACCCCGGGATCACGCGGAGCCTGCGCGGCATCGGCGGGGTGGCCGAGGTGCAGGTGGTGGGCGGGGTGGAGCGCGAGCTGACCGTGGAGGTGGACCCGACCCGGCTGCAGGCGGCGGGGATCGGCATCCCCCAGGTCGTCCAGGCGCTGCAGACGCAGAACCTGGCCGCGCCGGTGGGGCGCATCAACACGCAGCTCGAGGAGCGCACCATCCGGCTGCGCGGGCGGCTGCTGACCCCGCAGGCGTTCTCGCAGCTCGTGGTCGCCTCGCGCGACGGCGCCCCCGTGCGCCTGGGCGACGTGGCCACCGTGCGCGACGGCACCGAGGAGGCGCGCTCGCTGGCGCTGTTCAACGGCAAGCCGGCCGTGGGGATCGACATCGTCAAGTCGCAGGGGTACTCCACCACGGCGGTGGCGGCCACGGTGACCGAGGCGGTGGAGAAGGTGCGCGCCACGCTCCCCGCCGGGGTGCGCATGGACGTGGTGCGCAACTCGGGCGAGCGGGTGGAGAACTCGGTGGCCAACGTGGAGGAGACGCTGCTGCTGGGGGCGCTGCTCACGGTGCTGGTGGTGTTCCTCTTCCTGAACTCGTGGCGCTCCACCGTCATCACCGGCCTGGCGCTGCCGGTGTCGGTGCTGGCCTCGTTCGTGGCGGTGCTGGCGTTCGGCTTCACGCTCAACACCATGTCGCTGCTGGGGCTGTCGATGGCCATCGGCATCCTGATCGACGACGCCATCGTGGTGCGCGAGAACATCGTGCGCCACGTGGAGATGGGGAAG
>DASQLJ010000841.1:0-5105 GCA_035630095.1 Longimicrobium sp. | reverse complement strand
GCGTACGGGTCCGCCAGCTCCGCCGTGCTCCCGTCGGCCGCGCGGACGCGGAGGCGGTAGCGGAAGGGGTGCGAGCCGGGGGGCAGGACCAGCTCGAAGAAGCCGTCGGGGTGCGCGAGATCCATCACCCCCGAGTCGCCGGTCTCGGCGTCCACCACGGCGGCGCCCTGCGCGCCGGGAAGGAAGGCGCGCACCACCAGCCGCAGCTCGCCGGCGATGGACACGCGGTGCATCCCCAGCACGCGGAACACGTCGCGGTGCTCGCCGCGAACCACCTGCTGGATGTCGGTCTGGAGAGTCGCCGAAGCCATCACGTTCCGGATCGGGCGCGGCTTCGATCGCCGCGCTACGGTTGAATGCGAGGCCCCTGATCGGCCCCGGCAGAACCCCACGCGTGCCTGCGAAGCCCGTGCCGTGGGGCCTACAGCGAGTCCGCGGGGACGAGTCGAGCGATGGTCCCGGGCGCGGTTCCATCGACCGGCAAAGAACGCGGAGTGCGCGAGCGCCCCGACGCACTCGCGCACTTCCGCACTCACGCACCCGTCAGCCGTATCCGCCGCCGCGCGGGTCCTACGCCTCCGGCACGTTCCGCTTCAACTCCTCCAGCCACACCGTCGCCTCGCTGTCGCTGGGGGCGCGCCAGTCGCCGCGAGGGGAGAGGGAGCCGCCGGAGCCGACCTTGGGCCCGTTCGGAGACGCCGAGCGCTTGAACTGGCTGATCTTGAAGAAGCGCCAGGCGAACACCTCCAGCCAGCGGCGGATGGTGCCCAGGTCGTACGCGCGGTGCTTGTTCGCCGGAACCAGCGCGGGCCAGGTGCCGCGCGCCGCGTCGCCCCAGGCGTGCAGCGCCAGGAACGCCACCTTGCTGGGCCGGAAGCCGAAGCGCGTGACGTAGTAGGTGTTGAAGTCCTGCAGCTCGTACGGCCCGATGGTGTCCTCGGTCTTCTGCGCGGGGGCGGAGGTGTCGTCCTCGCCCGCGGCGTGCGGCACCAGCTCGGGGCTGATCTCGGTGTCCACGATCGCCTGCAGCACGCGCCCGGTCTCGTCGTCGAACTGGCGGCTGCCGATCACCCAGCGGATCAGGTACTGGATCAGCGTCTTGGGAACCGACGTGTTGACGTTGTAGTGCGACATCTGGTCGCCCACGCCGTAGGTGCTCCACCCCAGCGCGATCTCGCTCAGGTCCCCCGTCCCCAGCACCAGGCCGTTCTGCTGGTTTGCCAGGCGGAAGAGGTGGCTGGTGCGCTCGCCCGCCTGCACGTTCTCGAAGGTCACGTCGTACTGCGGCTTCCCCTCGGCGAAGGGGTGGCCCAGGTCCTTGAGCATCTGCGTGGCGCTGGGCCGGATGTCGATCTCCTTCGCCGTCACCCGCAGCGCCCGCATCAGCGCCCACGCGTTGTCCTTGGTCCCGCTGCTGGTGGCGAACCCGGGCATGGTGTAGGCGAGGATGCTGGTGCGCGGCAGCCCCAGCCGGTCCATGGTGCGCGCGGCCACGATCAGCGCGTGCGTGCTGTCGAGCCCGCCCGAGACGCCGATCACGATCTTTTCGATCCCGGTGGCGCTCAGGCGCTTCATCAGCCCGTGCACCTGGATGTTGTACGCCTCGAAGCAGCGCTGGTCGAGCAGCGCGGGGTCGTCCGGCACGTAGGGGAAGCGCGGCACGCCGCGCATCAGCGGGATCTCGCCGGCGGGGACGGCGAACTCGAAGGGCACGGTGCGCACCTCGCGGACGCGATCGCGGTAGGCGCCGATCGAGTCGTTGTACGAGTTCATGCGCATGCGGTCCTGCGCCAGCCGCTCCAGGTCCACGTCGCCCGCGATCACCTGCTCGTCATCGGCGAAGCGCTGGCTCTCGCAGATCAGCTCGCCGTTCTCGTGGATCATGGCGTGCCCGTCCCACGCCAGGTCGGTCGTCGACTCCCCCGGCCCCGCGGCGGAGTAGAGGTACGCGCACACCATGCGGCCGCTCTGCCCGGCGCACAGCTCGCGGCGGTACTCGGCCTTGCCCAGCGTGATGTTGCTGGCGCTGAGGTTGGCGACCACCGTGGCGCCCGCCATCGCCAGCCAGGTGCTGGGCGGGATCGGCACCCACAGGTCCTCGCAGATCTCCACGCCCAGGCGGAAGCCGTCGAGGTTCACCGCGTCGAAGACCAGGTCGTTGCCGAACGGCACCTCCTGCCCCAGCAGCCGTACCTCGCGCGACACGGCCATGCGCCCGCTGGTGAACTGCCGCTTCTCGTAGAACTCGCGGTAGTTGGGGAGGTAGCTCTTGGGGACGATGCCCAGCACGCGGCCGCGATGGATCACGACGGCGCAGTTGAAGAGCTTACCCTCGAACAGGAGCGGCGCGCCCACCAGCAGCACCGGCGTGAGCGCCACCGACTCGCGCACGATGCGGTCGAGCGACTGCACGGTGGCGTCGAGGAGGGCGCTCTGCTGGAAGAGGTCTTCGTTGCTGTAGGCGCTGATCCCCAGCTCGGGGAAGAGCGCCACGGCGGCGTTCAGCTCGTGCGCGCGCCTGGCCAGCCCCAGCGTGCGCTCGGTGTTGAACGCCGGGTCCGCCACGCGCACCGCCGGGATGCAGACCGCCGCGCGCACGAACCCGTGCGTGTATGCGTTGTGGAAGTTGCGATCCATCGCGCTTTTGCCTGGTTTGCGGGTGCGCCCGCAAAGTGGGACGGACGGGTACCCGCGCGCAATTGCGGGAGGGGACCAGAACTCATCCCCATTCTGGGAGCATAAACAAACTTAAGGTTGACTTGAATATTTTTTATACAAGGTATAGCTTGTATTTGGAGTTTTTATTCCCAAGCCATGAGTTGAATCATGCCTCGCCACCCGACGGCTTTCGATCGTAAACAGCTTGATAGCCGCTTCTCGAGGCTACGCGAGCACCTGCCGTTGATGCAACCGCCGCGCGGAGGATGGATTCGCGCGCTGAGAGACGCCCTCGGGATGCGGCAACAGGATCTCGGAGATCGGCTCGGGGTAACCAGCCAGGCCGTGGCCGATCTCGAGCGCCGCGAAGTCGACGGCGCGGTGACGCTCGCGACGCTACGGGATGCCGCCCGCGCGATGGGAGGCGAGCTGTACTACGTGGTGGTACCTGTCCGGCCGATCCAGGAGACGCTGGAAGCGCGGGCTGCCAGGGTCGCCGGGTTCATGGCCGGCCAGGTCAACCACTCGATGCGAATGGAGGATCAGCAGACCGGTACGGCGGAGCAGCGGGACAGGCGCGAGGAGCTTCGTCTGAACCTCCTCAAGACCCCGTCGCTGCTGTGGGCGCTTCCGGATGATCTCTGAATGGGCGCTCCCGGACGGCGCAACCCCGCTGGACCCCGAAGAAAGCGAAGGGTTGATCCCGCGGCACATCGCCACGCGGGCGGAGCTGAACGAAGCCGAGGAGGCGAACATCGCCCAGGGGTTCGCCTGGGCGCTTCGGGCGACGCGCCGGCGGCCGGTGCTGAGCGACGACTTCGCGTACGAGCTTCACCGGCGGATGTTCGAGCGTGTGTGGGAGTGGGCGGGCCGCACGCGCACGACCAACAAGAACATCGGGATCGACAAGTTCGGGATCCGCGTGGCGGTGCGCGATCTCATGGCCGACGCGGCGGTGTGGATCGACGGAGAGGTCTACCCACCCGAGGAGATCGCCGTTCGTCTCCACCACCGCCTCGTCGCTATCCATCCATTCGTCAACGGCAACGGGCGGCACGCGCGACTGATGGCAGACCTTTGCCTCCTGAAGGAAAAGCTCCGGCCGCTGCCATGGGGCCGCGGACGCGGCTCGCTGGTGGCAACGGGAGAGCTCCGGGCCGAGTACATCTCCGCGCTTCGAGCGGCGGACGCCGGGAACATCGCTCCCCTGCTCGTATTTGCCCGCAGTTGAAGTCTCGGTGGGGGGTGGGGTGTGCCACGCCGGCCCCTGCCGACGGGACCTGAAGGACACATCGTCACCGGTCCCGCCCCCGGTTCGCATCTTGCCGTGCAACGATCGTCTCGGCGGGGTATCGGCCCCGCGCTTCGGAAGCCCTGACCGCACGCGGATGTCTGGACTGGAGAACCTGCTCGCCGGCAAGTCGCTGGTCGGGCGGTACCGCATCGAAGAGGTGATCGGCCTGGGCGGCTTCGCGGCCGTCTACCGCGCCGCGGACGAGCGCCTGGCGCGCGACGTGGCGGTGAAGGTGATCACCCTGGCCCCGCCCGACGCCCAGTCGCGCGAGCGGCTGCGCCAGCGCTTCGAGCACGAGGCGCGCGCCGCCGCGTCGCTGCCGCACCACCCCAACGTCATCACCGTCCACGACTTCGGCCACGACGAGGAGCTGGGGCTGGACTTCCTGGTGATGGAGCTGCTGCGCGGCGAGAACCTGGCGCAGCTCTTCAAGCGCTCCGGCCGACCCGGGATGGACGTGGCGCTGCAGCTCCTCTGCGAGGCGGCGGACGGGATCGCGGTGGGGCACGCGGCGGGGATCATCCACCGCGACGTGAAGCCGGGGAACATCTTCCTGGCCGAGCCGCACGACGACGACCCCTTCCGCGTGGTGGTGCTGGACTTCGGCATCGCGCGGATCGCGACGGAGGACGAGGAGCTCACGCGCACCGTGGGCGGCGAGAACCCGCTGACCGCCGCCTACGCCGCCCCCGAGCAGATGCGCGGCGACGCCCACCTCACCTGCGCGGCCGACGTGTTCAGCCTGGGCGTGGTGGGCTACCAGCTCCTCACCGGCGAAAAGCCGTTCGCCGGGGGCGAGGGCCGCCGGCAGCGCGGGCGCGACCCCGTGCGCCCGATCCGCGAGTTCGCGCAGGTGCCGCCCGCCGTGGAGGCGGTGATCGAGCGGGCGATGGCCGAGGACCCCGCCGACCGCTACCCCGACGCGAGCGAGTTCAGCGCCGCGCTGGCAGCGGCGATGCGCACGGACGACCGCACGCTGATCGCCCCCGCCGCCAGCCTGGGCGCCGCGGCGCTCGCCGACGACCGCACCATCCTGCACGCCGCCGCCCCCGCGCCGCCGCCCGTGGTTCCGCCGGCCGCGCCCTCGCGTCCGCCGGCGCCGCCGGTGGCCGCCGCGTCAGCCCCGCCGCGCGTGGAGTCCGTGGCCGCGCCG
>DASQLJ010000840.1:0-7390 GCA_035630095.1 Longimicrobium sp. | reverse complement strand
CAGCGGCACCACCTTCCGCGCGAAGCTGAACCCGCTGTACTCCACGCCGCCCGTCACGCTGGTCGCGTCGCGCGCCCCGCCCGTCGACGCCAGCTCGTCGTTCAGCGACGACCACCCCGTCCAGCTCGCCGAGGCGGCGAGGGTGGTGCGCTCGTTCAGGCGGCCGCTGGCGCCCACGTCGGCGCGGAGCGGGGTGGTGTAGTCCTTGGTCTCGAAGGTGACGCTGTCGCCCTTCTGCGTGGCGCGGATGCGGCCGCCGCCGTGCAGCGCCGCGCTGGCGCTGAACGCCGGCCCCGGCTGGAAGCGCACCCCCACCCCGCCCATCACGCCGCTGTAGGTGTTGGTCACCCCGCTCTCGGCCGTCGCCAGCCCGCCGATCTCGCGCACGGTGCTGTCGTGCGCCGCGCCGCTCAGCACGTCGGCCGAGATGCCCAGCGAAAGCCGCTCGGTGACGCGGTAGGCCAAGCCGCCCTGCAGCCGCGCCACCCCGCCCGACGAGACGAAGCGGTCGTTCACCTCCACGCGGCCCGAGGTCAGGGTGATCGAGTCGGTCTGCTCCACCTGCCAGTGCTGGTCGAGGTACGAGCCGTACCCCACCTGCACCGCCAGCCGCTGCGACACCGGGAACACGCCCATCAGCAGCGGGAAGCGCGCGGTGGTGCCGCTGCTCCGCACGCCGGGGGCGGTGGCGTCGTAGCGGTCGGGCTGGAACGCCACCACGAACGCCGCCGCCGGGATCCCCGCCGCCGAGGCCGGGTTGATGAACGAGGGCACCGGCTCGGCCAGCCCGGTCGTCAGGCCGCCCAGCCCGCGCGAGCGGGCGTCCAGCGGCTCCAGGGGGTAGCCCAGCCCGCGGCTGGCCAGCACCGACTGGGCGCCCGCGGGGGCGGCCAGGGCGAGCAGCACGGCCGCCGCGGCGGCCGCGCGAACTGCGACACGGATCATGGAAGCTCCGGACGGGTGTGGAGCGTGTAGACGAAGCGGAGCCGCGGCTGCGGATCGAACCGCGCGACGCCGAAGGTGCGGCCGCTGCTGCCGCCGGCCGGGGGCGCCTCGCCCAGCAGCGCGAAGTCCAGCTGCAGGGTGTCGCGGGCCACGGCGTCGAGCGCCTGCAGCGTCAGCGGCACCTCCACCAGCGTGTCGCCGGGGGAGAAGGTGGTGAACTGCGACGCCGGGGTGCCGGGGACCAGCGGGTCGATGGCCAGGTGCCCCAGCGGCGCGCGCCGCCCCAGCTCGGGCTCGGTGATCGTCCACAGCGTGAGCGGCAGCGGCTGCAGCGGGTCGAAGCCGGCGGGCGGGGCCTGCGGCCTCAGCAGCAGCGACACCCGGTTCAGGTCCACGTCCTTGAGGCGCACCGCCGCGCAGGTGGTGGGCGGCGCGCACCCGGGGAGCGGCTGGTCGAAGTTGAGGCTGAACAGCGTGCGCGCCGCCAGCACCCCGCCCGCCGTGAAGCTCCCCGGCGCCAGCGCCGGCTCGGGCGTGAACACGAAGAAGTTCACGTCCGGCGTCACGTTGATGGTGATGGTGGTGTCGCGGTCGGCGTTCGAGGGCTTCAGGTCCAGCCGCAGCACCGTGCGCGAGACCTGGAGCCGCGTGCCGGCCTGCGCCGTGGCCAGCAGCACGCCGCTGGCGGTGTCGGGGAGCATCGCCCGCGCGGCCGCCGTGTCGATGGGCACCACGATGGTGTCGCTGGCGGCGTGCACGTAGGCGGCGCTCCCCAGCAGCGCGCCGCGGGTGCCGCCCGGCTCGGTCCACGGCGTCTCCACCGCGCCCGAGTCCACCGCCAGCGTCCAGGTGGCCGTGGCCGGGTGGTACGCCTGCGCCACGCGGTACACCTGCAGCGTGGACGGCGTGGTCAGGCTCCCGAGCGTGTCCACCGCCACCACCAGCCGCGCCGCGCGGATGCTGTAGGCGGCGTCGGTCTTGGCCACGCCGCCCTGCGAGTAGGTGAGCGTGTCGGGAACGTTGTAGTCCTGCAGCGCGTGCGCGTTCAGCGCGCCGCCGTACTGGTTGGCCACCACCACCGCGTTGAAGGTGCGGCCGCTCTCGTACCCCTGGAACACGCCCAGCGGCTGCAGGAACTGCGCGGCCGGCACGATCAGCTCCAGCGTGACCGGGCGGCTGCCGCCGGGAAAGAAGGGGTCGCCGGTGAGCGTGGGCGTCTCGTCGGCGCAGGCGGCCGCCGCAAGGATCGGCAAAAGCGCGAGCGGGGCCCGCGCGCGTAAGATGCGTAAGAGCATTCGGTGCTGCATGTTCCAGGGTTCGGTGCCGGGTCCGTTCAGCGGTACACGCGCGGCAGGCGCGGGCCCAGCCCGGTCAGGATCTCGTAGCTGATGGTGCCCACCCGGGCCGCCACCTCGTCCACCGTGATGCGGTCGCCGCCGTCGCGGCCCACCAGCGTGGCCACGTCGCCCGGCGCCACCCCGGGGATCTCCGTCACGTCCACCACGGTCACGTCCATCGAGATGCGCCCCACGATCGGGGCGCGGCGGCCGTGCAGCAGCGCCTGGCCGCCCGCGGGCCCCAGCGCGCGCCGCAGCCCGTCGCCGTAGCCGATGGAGAGCGTGGCCCAGCGCTCGCGGCGCGCGGCGCGGTGCATGGCGCCGTAGCCTACCGTGGCGCCGGGCTCCGCGTCCACCACGCGCACCACCCGGGCGCGCAGCGTGGCCACCGGCTCGGGCTCCGCCCCCGGCCCGGCACCGCCGCCGTAGAGGAAGATCCCCGGGCGCACCAGGTCCAGCCCGTAGCCGCCGCGGCGCACGGCCGCGGCGCTGTTGGCGCAGTGCAGCACGCGTTTGGGGGCGCCCTCGGGCTCGGGCGGCAGCGCCTCCAGCGCCCGGCGGAAGCCCGCCACCTGCGCGTCGGAGGGCCCCAGGTCGGGCTCGTCCGCCGAGTGGAGGTGCGTAAAACACCCTTCCCACACCAGAAGATCCCCGGAGCGCTCCAGCACCGCCGGCCCCCACTGCCCGGCGGCCGCGGCGGGAAAGCCCGCGCGGCCCATCCCGGTGTCCACCTCGAGGTGGAACGCGAGGGGGCCGCCGCCTTCACCGGCCGCGGCGGCCCAGCGCTCCAGCGCCTGCAGGTCCGACAGCGCGGGGGTGAGCCGCGCGCGCGCCGCGCGCCGCTCCTCGCCGGGGGCCAGGGGGGCGAAAACGACGACGCGCCCCGCCCACCCCAGCGCGCGGAGCGCCTCCCCCTCCTGCACCGCCGCCACCCCGATGGCCCAGGGGCCGTCGGGCGCCAGCTCCTCCAGCACGGCGCGCAGCACCTGGGGCACGCCCAGGCCGTACGCGTCGGCCTTGAGCATGGGAACCAGGGCCGCACCCGGCGCGCCCTCGCGGACGCGGCGCAGGTTGGCCCGCAGGGCGCCCAGGTCCACCTCGACCCAGGCTCGCGAAACGGCGGTTGACGGATCGGACACGAGAGGGGTATTCTAGGCCGCCTGTGAACCCGTCGCAAGCCGAAAACCCGCCTCCCGCGCCGCCCCCCGGCGGCGCCTTCGACCGCGCCCTGGCGCTGGCCGCGTTCCTTCGCGCGGGCTGCCCGTGGGACGCGGCGCAGACGCCGCTCTCGCTGCAGCCCTACCTGCTCGAGGAAGCGCACGAGGCCGCCCGCGCCATCGCCGCCGGCGACGCCGGGGCGCTCCGCGACGAGCTGGGCGACCTGCTGCTGAACGTGGCCTTCCAGGTCGTGATGGCGGAGGAGGCGGGCGCCTTCGGCCGCGACGACGTGGTGCGCGCCGTCGAGCAAAAGATGCGCCGGAGGCACCCGCACCTGCACGGCGGGCCGCCCGAGCCGTGGGACGCGGTCAAGGCGCGGGAGCGCGCGGAGCGCGGCGCCCCGGCGTCGATCCTGGACGCGGTGCCCGGCGGGCTCGACCCGCTGCTGCGCGCCTGGCGGGTGCAGGCGCGGGTGGCGGAGTTCGGCTTCGACTGGAGCGACTGGCGCGGCGCGTGGGACAAGGTGCGCGAGGAGGTGGACGAGGTCGGCGAGGAGCTGGAGTCGGGCGACGTCGACAAGCTGCAGGAAGAGCTGGGCGACCTCCTCTTCGCCGTCGTCAATCTCGTCCGCCTGGCCGGCGCGCACCCGACCTCCGCCCTCTCGCTCGCCAACGCCAAGTTCGAGCGCCGCTTCGCCGGCGTGGAGGCGCTGGCCGCGGAGCGAGGACTCGTCTTCGGCAGCGCCACGCTGGAAGAGCTGGACGTGCTCTGGGACGAGGTGAAGCGCCGCGAGCGCCTGGATGGAGCCGCGGGCGGGACGGACGGGACGTGACACGCCTCTTGCGTCGCCCGGCGGGTGACGGACCGCGCGCCCGCGCCGTCACCACGCCGTGGATGAGCGCCATCTTCGCTGACATGCGGACCCGACGGATGGGCATTGCCGGTATCGACAGAGGTGACGTGAGGCGGACACGCGGGGCGGGCTCCCGCGCGTCCGCCGCGGCGCGCCCGTGCGCGGAGGGCGCGCGATGAGGCTGCGGCAGCGCATCGTGCTGACCTTCGCCGCGATCGCGCTGATCCTGGCGATCCCGGCCGGCTACGCCGTGCTCAAGCTGATCCAGGTGGCGCGGATCGCCAACGACCTGCGGGTGCGCGACGCGAAGGCGGCCGAGCACATCGGGCAGCTCCGCACCGCGCTCGAGGAGCTGGCCGCGGCGGAAAACAACTACGTGGTGCTGGTCAAGACCTTTCCCGAGGACGCGGCGAGGCTGAAGCGCACCGCCGACGACGCGATGCGCCGCGCCGACGCGGAGATGAGCGCGCTGCAGGCGCAGGACCGGCCGTCGCCGCGCTTCCGCGCGGCGGTGAGCGCCACGGCGCGGCAGTGGGCCGAGCTCAAGCGCATCGTGCGCGAGGAGCAGCAGCGGCTTCCCTTCCCCTCCAACGAGGTCCAGGACGAGTACCGCGACCGGTACACCAATCCGGCGTTCGACCGGATGACCGAGCGGGTCCGGCCGCTGCAGGACCTGCTGGACGAAGAAGCGCAGCAGAAGGTGACGAACGCCGCCGAGAGCGCCGTCAACGCCCGCAACACCACGCTGGTCGCGCTGGCGCTGGCGCTGGGGCTGACGATCGTGGTGGGGCTGCTGATGACGCGGGCGATGCTGCGGCCGATCGACGACCTGCGCCGGGGGATGGCGCACGTGGCCGAGGGCGACTTCGACCCGCAGGTGCGCGTGCCGGCCGAGCGCACCGACGAGATCGGCGACCTGTCGCGGTCGTTCCACACCATGACCGAGCAGCTCGCCGAGCTCGACCGGCTGAAGGCCGAGTTCGTCTCGGTGGCCAGCCACGAGATCAAGACGCCGCTCAGCGTGATCCGCGGCTACGTGTCGCTCCTCGCCGACGGGATCTACGGCGAGGTGAGCGACGTGCAGCGCAAGACGCTGGAGGCGGTGAGCGACCAGGTGGACCGGCTCACCCGGCTGGTGCACCGCCTGCTCGACATCTCGCGCTTCGAGGCGGGCGGCGGGCGGCTGGAGCTGCGGCGGATCAACGTGCGCGACTTCCTGACCGACCTCACCGACGGCTTCCACGTGCTGGCCTTCCAGAACGGGATCGACTTCAGCGTGGACGTGGCCGACGACACGCCGGTGAACATCGAGGGCGACGCCGACCGGCTGAACGAGGTGCTGGGGAACATCCTCTCCAACGCCTTCAAGTTCACCGCGGGCGGCGGGCGCATCGCCCTGCAGGCGCGCCGCGACGGCGCGGGGATGCGGGTGGAGGTGGCCGACACGGGGGTGGGGATCCCCTCCGACAAGCTCCCCAAGATCTTCGAAAAGTTTTACCAGGTCGACAATTCCGCCCAGCCGCGGCAGGCCGGATCGGGGCTGGGGCTGGCCATCGCGCGCGAGATCGTCGAGGCCCACGGGGGCACGATCGGTGCAGAGAGCGAGCCCGGTGAGGGGACCCGGTTCACCGTGGCGCTCCCCGAGCGGCCGCCCCTGCCCCGGGCAGCCGAGCCGCACTCCCCGCATCCGCGCAAATGAAGCCGTTCCGCCTGCTCCTGTGCGTTCCCCTGCTCGCCGCCTGCACCACGCTGCGCGGCGGCCCGCGCGCGGAGGGAGAAGACGCGGCCGGCCGGCAGCGGCTCTGGTCGCAGGCGTTCGACGCCTACTCGCGCGACTCGGTGCGCGTGGCGCAGGCGCTCTTCCAGCGCCTCGCCTCGGAGCACCCGCGCACGCACGAGGGGCACGAGGCACGGTACTTCATGGGGCTGCTGAGCCTGGACCCGCGCGCCAACGCCGACCCGCGCGGCGCCGAGGAGCACCTGCGCATCTACCTGGCGAACGACTCGGCGCAGTCGCTGCGCGGCGGATACCGGCGCGAGGCCACCTCGCTGCTGGGCCTCGCGCGCGAGCTGCGCAACCCCTGCGGCAGCCGCACCGCCGGCCTGGGGTGCGACACCGCCGTGGTCGCGCGCACCGTGACCGTCCCCGGCGAGGCCCCCACCGGCCCCAGCGCCGCCGAGGTCGCCCGCCTGCGCCGCATGTACAGCGAGCGCGGCGACACGATCCGCGACCTGCGCGCGGAGCTGGAGCGGATTCGGAATACGCTGGCGCCGAGGCGGCCCTAGGAACCGCAACAGGTGCGTGAGTGCGCAAGTGCGTGAGTGCGTGACATCAGAAGCCCGCATCGAGATATCTCGATGCGGGCTTCGGTTTTAGCGAAATCGATCCCGCGTCCGAACCGGCTCCAATCGACGACCCCACCCCCACAGCCTCGCGCAGTTTGCGAGGCTTCCCATTGTTCCAGCCGCGGCTTCAGCCGCCCCTCGCGTGGTCGGCGCCGCACACACACCATCGACGGACCCGCCATTGTCCGTCCTCCCGCCTACCGCCTCACCCCACGTGGTACATCCGCGCCCGCTCGCCGTAGCGCTCCTCGAGCACGCGGCGGAGCATGGGGGAGCGCTCCAGCTCGGGGTCGGTCTCCACGATGCGGCGGGCCTCGGTGCGGGCGCGGGCGAGGAGCTGGAAGTCCTTCTCCAGGTCGGCGAAGCGGAACTCGGGGATCCCCGTCTGCCGCGCGCCGAAGAGGTCGCCGTAGCCCCGCTGGCGCATGTCGTACTCCGCGATCCTGAAGCCGTCCTCGGTGCTGGCGAAGAGCTGCAGCCGCTCGCGCGCCTCGCCGCCGCCCGCCAGCAGGATGCAGAAGCTCTCCTCCGCGCCGCGCCCCACGCGGCCGCGCAGCTGGTGGAGCTGGCTCAGGCCGAAGCGGTCGGCGTGCTCCACCACCATCACCGTGGCGTTGGGCACGTCGATCCCCACCTCGATCACCGTGGTGGAGACCAGCACGTCCACCTCCCCGGCGGCGAAGGCGCGCATCGCGGCGTCCTTGTCGTCGCCGTGCATCTGGCCGTGGATCAGCGCCACGCGCAGGTCGGG
>DASQLJ010000839.1:0-14004 GCA_035630095.1 Longimicrobium sp. | reverse complement strand
GTGCCGCGTCCCCCCCCCGCCGTCGGCTCAGCGGGTGCTGGACGAGTACTCCGAGTAGTAGTAGTACCCGCCGCCGTACTGCGGCACCTTGGCGTCGGGGTCGTTCAGCACCGCGCCGACCACGCGCGCGCCCACGTTGCGGAGCTGCTGCACGGCGTGCTGCACCACGGCGCGGTCGCTGTGCCCGGCGCGCACCACCATCAGCACGGCGTCGGTGCGGGCGCCCATCACGGCGGCGTCGGCGGCGGCGGTGACCGGCGCGGTGTCGAGCACCAGCAGGTCGTAGTCCTTCTTGAGCGCCTCCACGGTGGCCTTCATCCGCTCGCCGCCCAGGAGCTCGGTGGGGTTGGGCGGAAGGGTGCCCGAGGGGAGCACGTCGAGCCCCGGCACGGGGGTGCTCCGCACCACGTCGGCGGCCACGCGCAGCCCCAGCACCAGCTCGGTGAGCCCGGGCTCGCGCGTGGTGCCGAACAGCTCGTGCACGCGCGGGCGGCGCAGGTCGCAGTCCACCACCAGCACCCGCATCCCCTGCTGCGCGAAGGCGGCGGCCAGGTTGCCCGCGGTCAGCGTCTTCCCCTCGGCGGGGGAGGCGCTGGTCACCACCAGGGTGCGCAGCGAGTGCACCGCCTGCGAGAAGATCAGGTTGGTGCGCAGCGCCCGGAACGCCTCAGCGGCGGGCGAGCGCGCGTCGGTGGAGGTCACCAGCTCGAGCGACGGCCCGTCGGCGGGCTCGGCGGGGGCGGCCCCCGCCTTCAGCCGCAGCCGCTTGTCGGCCGAAAGCCCCTGGATGCGCGGGATCAGGGCGAGGCCGGGAAGGCGCAGGAGCTGCTCCAGGTCTTCCTTGCCGCGCACCGAGGTGTTCAGGTGCTCCAGCAGCAGCGCGCCGCCGCTCCCCAGCACCACCCCCAGCAGCAGCCCCAGCAGCAGCTTCATCCCGCGGTTCTGCGGAACCGGGTCTCCCGGCGGGAAGGCGGTGTCCACGATCTCCACCTGGCCGGCCTCGACCGCCTCGGCGATGCGGGCCTTCTGGTGCTCCTCGCGGAGCTGGTCGGCCAGGTGCGCCACCGTCTCCACCTGCTGCACCAGCCGCACCTCCTCGGCCTCCACGCCGGGGAGCCCCTGCAGGTCGCCCGCGCCCTGCACCTTCAGCGCGTCGACCGAGGCGATGCGCGCGTCGAGCGCCACGATCTGGCTGCGCACCGCCTCGACCAGGCTCGACTCGGTGCCCGCGATGAGCGTGGAGAGGCGCTGCACGTCGGGGTTGGTGCGGGTGCTGCCGAACTCGCCCGCGGTGAGCGAGTCGCGCGCCGACTCGTAGCGCACGAGCTGGGCGAAGAGCTGCGTGACCACCGGGTTCGCGGCGATCCCCGGCGAGGCGACCAGCGCGCGCACCGACGACCCGCCGCTGGCGCCCCGCGCGCGGTCGCGCAGCAGCCCGTCCAGCAGCGACTGGTAGACGCGGCGGTCGGCGTCGAGCTCGCCGCGGCGCTGGTCGAGCTGCAGCAGCCCGGTCGACTGCGCCTGGAGCTTCTCGCGCGAGCTGAACACCTGCTGGCGCCGGCGGAAGTCGGCCAGGGCGAGCTGCGCCTTCATCAGCACCGAGTCGGCCTGGTGGAGCTGCTCGGCCACGAACTCGCGGCGGCGGCGCGACTGGTCCTGCGCGTTGCGGATGTTCAGCGAGCGGAAGACGTTGGCCGTGGTGTTGGTCACCGCCGCCGCCACCTCGGGATCGGGGTCGGTGTAGGCCAGGTCCACCACGTCGGTCTTCTCGCGCGGCACCGCCTGCAGGTGGTTGAGCAGGTGGTCGACCGCCGCGTTGCGCGAGCTCACCACGACCTTCGCCTTGGCCTCGGCCGGGCGGCGCATCACGGCGAAGGAGACGCCGCCCACCCGAACGCGCTCGCCGTAGCGCGCCGTGGCCTCGCCCGCGGCGCCCTTCACGGTGTAGCTGCGCGGCTGGAAGCCGAGCTCCAGCATCCCCGTGGTGGCGTTCGGCGCGATCGCCAGCTGGGCCAGGCTGGCCCGGGGCACCCCGCCGTCGATCACCCGCAGCCGCAGGTTCTCGCGGTCGACCACCTCGCCCGCCACGCCCCGGCTGGCCAGCACCTGGAGCTCGGAGAGGATCGGGTCGTTGGTCTTCCCCATCGCCTGCTGGATGGCGGCGTCGCCGATCCCCTCGGTCATGGCGGCGCGCTGGTCGCGCAGGCGCAGCGACGCCGACGCCCGGTACTGCGGGATCTCGCGCCAGGCGAGGTACGCCGTCGCCGCGAGCGAGAGCACGACCGCCGACACCAGCAGGAGCCGGTGCCGCATGAGCATCGCGAAGACGTCCTTGAGCTGGACGTTTACCTCTTCGGGCTCCTGGTCGTACATCTCCGGCGCCGGCGCGCGGCCGAAGTCGCCGGCGATGGCGTGCACCGGGATCTGGGCCGGCAGCGAGCGTTCGGGCACCACGGTTGAGTTCATCGGTGTGTGCTGAGATCCGGCGTCCCCCCGGCGTGGGGGGAGGCACGGCTACTTGATGATGAGGCTGAGCAGCGTGGTGAGGGCGGCGACCACGCTGGCGGCCGGCGCCACGTAGTCGCGGAGCGCGTTCACGCGCCGCTCCACGAACACCTGGTCACCCGACGCCAGGGGGAGGCGCCCGCCGTTCGTGCCGGGGTCGTTGAGGTCCACCATCACGGTGCCGGTGGTGCGCACCAGGCGGATGCGGTCGACCCGCCCACGCTCGGTGGGCCCGCCGGCGATCGCCACCGCGTCGGACACGGTCACGCCGGGCTTGAGCGAGTAGACCCGGGGCTGGCGCACCTCGCCCTCCACCGGGATGCGGTAGAGCGCCTCCACCACGAACTGCGGGTTCTGCTCGTAGCGCGCGAGGAAGACGCGCAGCCGTTCCTCGGCCTCGGACATCGGGATCCCCGTCACCCGCACCTGGCGGTAGAGGGGGTGCACGATGGAGCCGTCGGGCGCCAGATCGAACTCGCCGGTGAGCTCGGGCTTGCGGTAGACGGTGACCCGCACCGCGTCGGCGGGGCCGAGCACGGCGGCCGGGGCGGCGGCGGACGACTGGGCGCGGACCCCCAACGGGAGCAGGGCCGCGACGACGGCCAAAAGCGAAAAGATGTGTCTGGGCATCGGACCGGGAGCGGGGTGAACGGACGACAAGTGTAACCAGAGGGCCACCTTCGGCGCAACTGCTTGCGGTTCTGGATCTTCCCCGCCGCGGGGCGCCGTCAGGGGTGCGCGGCCCGCGCGGCGAGGGGGCGGGCGGGCACCCCGGCCACCGTCTGGCCGGCGGCGACGTCGCGGATCACCACCGCCCCAGCCCCTACCACCGCGTCGGCGCCCACCTCCACGCGGGGGATCACGGTGGCGCCCGCGCCCACCCAGGCGCGGTCGCCCACGCGCACCCCGCCGGCCAGCGTGGCGCGCGGCGACAGGTGCACCGCGGCCCCGAGCTCGCAGTCGTGCTCCACCACGGCGCCGGTGTTCACGATCGCGGCGTCGCCGATCCGCGCCGCCGCGTTCACCACGGCGCCCGCGAAGACGACCGTGCCGCGGCCGACGAGGGCCGAGGGGCTGACGGTCGCCGAGGGGTGCACCAGCGCCGGGAGCGCGTGCCCCCCGAGCCGCCGCAGGCACGCCTCGCGGAGGCGGTTGTCGCCCAGCGCCAGCGCGAACGCGTCGGCGCCGGCGGGGAGGGGCTCGCCCGCGTCCAGGGCGCGCAGCAGCGCCTCGCCGCCCACCACCACCCGCGCGCCGCCGGGCTCGGCCTCTTCCCCCAGCTTGGCGGGATCGGAATCGACGAACCCCGCCACCGCGTGGCCGAGCGCGCGCACCAGGTCGGCCACCACCTTGCCGTGGCCGCCGGCGCCCCACACCAGGAACGCGCTACTCGCCGCCGGTGAACCGGGAGGTGGTGACATGCCCTTCGCGGGAGATGCCGTGGCGCAGCACCACGCGCCCGACGGTGAGCAGCAGGATGCGCAGGTCGAGCGCGAACGAGCGGTGGTCCACGTACCAGGCGTCCATCTCCAGCTTCTCGGGCCACCCCAGCGCGTTGCGGCCGTTCACCTGCGCCCACCCGGTGAGCCCCGGCCGCACCTCGTGCCGGCGCGCCTGGCGCGGCGAGTAGAGCGGGAGGTACTCCATCAGCAGCGGGCGCGGCCCCACCAGGCTCATCTCGCCGCGCAGCACGTTGACCAGCTCGGGGAGCTCGTCCAGGCTGGTGCTGCGCAGGACGCGGCCGAAGGGGGTGAGGCGCTCGGCGTCGGGGAGCGGCTCGCCGTCGGGCCCCACCGCGTCCCGCATCGTGCGGAACTTGTACATGCGGAAGGGGCGGCCGCCCAGCCCCGGCCGCGTCTGCCGGAAGAGCACCGGCGAGCCCAGCCGCAGCCGCACCGCCAGCGCCACGCCCAGCAGCAGCGGCGAGAGCACCGCCAGCCCCGCGGCCGCGGCGGCCACGTCGAGCGCGCGCTTGGCCGCGGCGCCGACCGCGTCACCCGCGCCGCGGGCGCGCGCGGGCCCCGTCTCGCCGGGGCGCGCCGCGCGCCGCTCCGCCGCGTGCTCAGCCATCCGCGCCGCCGCGCGCCTGCTCGGCGGCGCGGATCGCCCAGCGCGAGACCTCGACCAGCTCGTCCAGCGGGATCGGCGCGGGGCCGCCCGCCTTCACCGCCGCGTCCCAGGCGGCGATCTCGGCGGCGTGGCCCTTGTCCATCGCCTTCCCCCGCTCCAGCAGCGGCCCGGGGACGCCGAAGCGGCGGAGCCGGCGCCAGTTGTCGATCGCCACCGTCTTCCCGTCCCAGAAGCACTCGATCCGCTCCTTGGGGAAGCTCTTCGCCCCCGACGCCAGGTAGTGCACCACCGCGGTGGAGCCGTCGGCGAAGGTGAGGGCGAGGTGGGCGATGTCGTCCACCGCCACGCCGCGGGCGTCGCGCGCGGGGGTGGCGTGCACGCCGGTGATCGGCGCGCCGACGAGCGAGCGCGCCAAGTCCATCCAGTGCAGCGCCTCGCCCACGATGCGCCCGCCGCCGACGGCCGGGTCCTGCGTCCAGTGCTCGGCCGGGATCGCGCCGGCGTTGACCGTGGCCACCACCGAGAGCGGGCCCGAGCGGCCGCGCAGGTAGCCGGCCACGCGCCTGGCCAGCGGGGCGAAGCGGCGGTTGAAGCCCACCATCAGCATCCGCCCGCTGGCGCGCGCGGCGTCGGCCACGGCGTCGAGCTCCTCGTTGGTGAGCGCGAGCGGCTTCTCCACGAACACGTGCTTCCCCGCCTGCAGCGCGCGGATCGCCAGGCGCGCGTGGGTGTCGTGGCGGGTGAGCACGTACACGGTGTCGGCCGCCGGGTCGGCCAGCGCGGCGTCGGTGTCGGTGGTGGTGCGCTCGAAGCCGAACTTGTCGCCGGCGACGGCGCCGCTGGTCCCCCCGCCCGAGGCGATGGTGCGCAGCCGCACCCCGGCCGACTGCAGCGCGGGGAGGAGGGTGCGCGTGGCGAAGTTTCCGGCGCCGATCATCACCGCCGAGTGCGCGGCGGGGGGAGAGGCCGGCGGCGGCCGCAGCTCCACCACGCGCTCCGCGGCGCCGGGGAGGGCGCCGCCGCGGCCGGCGTAGTTCAGCACCACGCCCAGGCTGGGCTCCGTCCCCCCGATCACCTCGTAGGCGGCCGCCGCCTGGTCGAAGCCGAAGCGGTGCGTGACCAGCGGGAGCGGGTCGACCTGCCCGCCCGCCATCAGCCCCAGCACCGCCTCGAAGTTGCGCTGCTCGGTCCAGCGCACGAAGGGGAGCGGGTAGTCGTGCCCGCCCTCCTCGTACCGCGGGTCGTAGCGCCCGGGGCCGTAGCTGCACGAGACGGCGAAGGAGAGCTCCTTCTTGAAGAAGTCGTCGCGCACCAGGTTGAGCCCGGTCACCCCCACCAGCACCAGCCGGCCGCGCTTGCGGCTCATCGCCGCCGCCTGGTGCACCGGCTCGTCCGACGCGGAGGCGAGGGTGAGCAGCACCGCGTCGGCCCCCACGCCGCCGGTGAGCGCGAGGACGCGGGCGACGGGATCGCCGGCGGAGCCGTCGAGCGCGACGGCGCCGAAGCGCTCGGCCAGCGCCAGCCGGCCGGGGTCGCGGTCGATCCCCACCACGCGGCAGCCGTTGGCGCGCAGGAGCTGCACGGTGAGCAGGCCGATCAGCCCCAGCCCGAACACCACCACCGTCTCGCCCAGCGTGGGCTCGGCCAGGCGGATCCCCTGCAGCCCGATCGCCGCGAGCGGGGTGAAGGCCGCCGCGTCGTAGCCCACGCCGTCGGGGATCCTGGCCGCCAGCGTGTGCGGGACGCGCGCGTACTCGGCGTGCGGGCCGTTGGTGACCACGCGGTCGCCCACCGCGAAGCCGCCGGGGCGCGAGCCGACCTCCACCACCACCCCGGCGTGGCAGTAGCCCAGCGGGATCGGCGCGTCGAGCTTGGCGCGCACCGCCTCGAGGGTGGGGCCGATGCCGTCGGTGCGCATCTTGTCGACCACCTGGCGGGCCTTGTCGGGCTGGCTGCGCACCTTGGCCAGCAGGTTCGCCCGGCCGAACTCCAGCAGCATCCGCTCGGTCCCGGGCGACACCACCGTCGCCCGCGTCTCCACCAGCAGGCTGGGGCCCGAGGCCGAGGGCACGGGGACCTCGCGGAGCGTGATCTTGCCGGTGTCGAGATGATTCAGGAGCTGCTGCACGTCTCTATGGATCCAGGTCTTTGGATGATCGAACCGAGGGAGCGCCGTCCGCGGCCGCATGCGACGGAGTCGATGCGGACGCGGCGGACTCGGCCGAATTCCGCTCCGCGGGAACGGCCTCGGGCGGTGTGATGACGGTGCGCACGGCCGCGTCGCCGGAGGGCGCCCAGCGCACCTCCACCGCCCGCGACGGGAGGCGCACGCCGTAGCCGGGGGAGAACCACCCGGCCGTGCGGGCGGGATCCGCCTCTACGACGCGGGCGCCGGGCGCGCGGATCCACGCCGCGTCCGCGCCGGGGTGCAGGAGCCAGCGGACGGCGGCCTCGCGCGTTCCCGGCCGCAGCACCCGGTCCTCCACCTCCACGCGGCCGGGCGCCACGCGCACCGTGCGCCGCGACGCGCCCGGCACCTCCGCCTCCAGCAGCGCGCCGCCGGGTGCGGGCTCGGCCCGGAGCAGGCGCGCGGCGGGCCAAATATACCACAGGAAGCGCGGCCCCGGCACTCCCGGCGGCGCGTCGTCCAGCACCGGCCCGTTGTGCACCGCCGCGCCCGCGAGCCCGTTGCGCCACGGCGGCGGCGCGTTGTAGGCGAAGGTGCCGGGATCGACCACCACCTCGCGCCCGTCCACCCGCACGTCCAGGTGCAGCGGGTCGATGTGCCCCGGGCGCGACGAATAGGCGCCCGCGCGCAGGAAGACGACCGTCCCTCCTGTCCTCGCGACCGCCCATCCGGACGCGCCGCCGCGCACCCCGTCCGCCATCGCCGGGGCGCGCGGCGGCGGGTCCGCGCCGAGCCAGGCCAGCGTCTCCGCGTCCGCCTCCACGTCCATCGGGAGCGGATGGCGCCAGAGCGCGCAGACGGCCGTCAGCACGGGACGGAAGTCGCGGTACGGCGCCAGGGTGACGGGGTGCACGAACGCCCCGTCGTTGTTGCCATGGTTCGGCACTTCCCCGGTCGATGGATCGATCACCGCCAGCAGCAGGTCCGCCGCGGCGCGGAGGCGCGCGGCGGCGGCGGGGGAGAGCGCGAGGCCGGCGCCGCGCAGGGCGCGCTCGGCGACCACGCACTGGTCCAGCGCGAGCCGCAGGTAGGTGAAGGAGTGCTGGATGTACCACCCGTCCGCCGCGAACTGCTCCACGACCAGGCGCTCCAGCAGCCGGTGCCCCGTCCGCAGCCACCCGTCCGCCTCCGGATGCGCCCCGCGGAAGCGCGCGCCGAGCGCTACCAGCCCCATCGCCTCGGAGAGCGCGTGGTTGTTCCGCTGCGAGACCGCGTAGCCCACCGCGTCGGCGATGCGTTCGCCGCTCGCGGCGAGCACGGCCTCGATGCGGCGCCGCGCGTCGGCGTCCGTCGAAACCGCGCCGCCCAGGTTGGCCTCGGCGTAGAGGAGCGCGGCCGCGCGAATCGCCGTCTCCTGGCCGCACGACCAGTGCGGGCCGCGGAAGGGCGGGCTGCTCTCGCACCACTCCGCCAGGCGCGCGTGGAAGGCGGCGGCGTAGCGCTCGTCGCCAGTGACCAGCCAGCCGCGGACGAGGTCGTACGCCCAGCCGAAGCGGGCCGCCTCCCACAGCTCCTTGATGTCGCCGCCGTGCGCGTCCAGGTGCGCGACGCGCCACCAGGGGAGCGAGACGTCCGCGCGCGTGCCGGTCACGGGGTGCGTCAGCCACCCATCGGCCCCGGCGGGAAGCGGCCGCCACTCCCAGCGGAACGCCTGGTGCTCGCCGGCGGCGACGCGATCCGCGCGCTGGACCGCCGCGGCACGGTCGGTCGCGGCGCGCAGGCGCTGGGGATCGACGACGAAGGCATCGACCGCACCTGCTGTCGCCATCCCCGGCGCGTGACGCGGCGCCGGGCGGAAGGCGCCGGCCGCGCGCCGGGCCTCGTGCCGCGCGCGGAGCGCCGCCCCGCGCGCGCCGAAGGTGCGGTAGAGCGTCCACGCCGCCTCGGGCCAGAGCCGCGGCGCCAGCATCAGCCGGGCACCAGCTCGCGGAGCGCGCGGTCCAGCCGCTCGGCCAGCACCGCGCGCCCGTGCTCGCGCGCCACCCACTCCCGCGCCGACTCGCCGATCCGCGCCCGTTCGTCCGTCGAAAGAGCGCGCAGCCGCAGCACCGCGTCCGCCAGCGCCCGCGCGGAGCCGTCCGCCGCCTGCTCGCCGCCGCCGGCGCCGCGCACCATCCCCGCCACCTCGCCGGGAACGTTGCAGGCCACGGGGAGCCCCGCGCCGAAGTAGTCGAAGAGCTTGTTGGGGCTCACCCCGAAGGCGAAGAGCGGCGTGTCGCGCAGCACCATCAGCCCCGCGTCGGCCTCGGCGAAGACGGCGCGCATGGCGAGCTTGGGGACGGGGTCGCGGAACTCCACGTTGTCCAGCCCGCGCGTCCGCGCATCGGCGACCAGCGCGGGCTTCGCGGCGCCATCGCCCAAAAGCAGGAAGCGGATGGAGGGATCGCCCCGCAGCAGCTCCGCGGCGCCCAGCACCACGTCGAGCCCGTTCGCGGGGCCATGCGCGCCGGCGTAGACCAGCGTGAAGGTGTCGCGCGCGGGGCGCTCGATCCCCGCGAAGGCGGCGGGATCGACCCCGTTGGGCACGTAGACCAGGCGCTCGGACGGAACGCCCAGGGCGCGCAGGTGGTCCATCGTCCCCCGCGCCAGGCAGACGATGCGGTCGGCGCGCCGGTAGAGGTAGCGCGCCATGCGGTCGAACACGGCGTACGCCACGCCCTTGCGCCCACCGGCCGCCACCAGGCTCTCGGGCCACAGGTCGCGTACTTCGAGGACGAAGGGCACCCCCCAGCGGCGGGCCAGCCGCGCCCCCGCGACCGCCGCGAACAGGTGCGGCGAGGAACCGATGACCACGTCCGGACGCTCGCCGGAGGTCGCGGCCCACCCCAGCAGCGAACGCGCGAACGACACCCAGTTCCACACCCGGCGCCAGTCGTTCCCCTCGTACGGCGCGGCCCAGAGCCAGCGGAACTCCACCCCGTCCACCATCTCGGCCACCACCTCGCGCGCGGCGGCACCGGGGCGGCGGATGTAGCGGCGCGACTGGTAGTGGTAGTCGGCGGCGGCGATCCACACCCGCCAGCCGCGGCCCAGCAGCTCGCGCCCCACCTCGAAGTGGCGCGTGCCGCCCCCCTCGGCGGGGGGGACGGCGAAGTGGTTGATCCAGAGGAGGCGCCGCTCGCCCGCGCCGGGGGCGGTGCTCACGGCGCGGCGGGCTCGGGACGGAGGCGCACCGGCGGGCGGCGCGCGCCGCCGCGCATGGCGGACCGGGCGGCGGCCGGCACCCGCTCGGGGTACATGCGGGGGAGGAGGATGCACAGCCAGAGCGGCCAGAACAGCGCCTGCCCCGGCGTCAGGTTGTACTCCGTGAAGCTGATCAGGAGGGGGGCGACCGCCAGGAAGACGAGGCTGCGGCGCACCCGCCGGTCGGGGATCCGCCGCCAGGCGCCCAGCGACCGGAAGCACAGGATCAGGAAGCTCAGCGCGCCGATGGCGCCGGTTTCGCTCAGCAGCCCCAGGTAGGTGTTGTGCGGCGCGAAGTTGGTCTGCTCGTTGTTCTTCTCGATGGTCACCGCGTCGCCGGCGTTGGTGAGCCCCACCCCCACCAGCGGCCGGCTGAGCCAGAGCTGGAAGTTCGCCTGGTAGATCTGGTAGCGCGCCGCGTCGCCGAAGTACGCCGAGTTCTGCCTCGCGCGCTGGATGCGCGACTGCACGATGTCGCTGCCGCTGGCGTAGCTGATGAAGATCCCCAGCCCCGCCACCGCCACCAGCGTGTGCGCGAAGCGGTGCAGCGGCGTGCGCGCGCGCGGCGCCAGCAGGGTGGCGTAGAGGAGGAGCAGGCCGGCGATGGCCAGCAGCCCCGAGCGCTTTCCGCTCAGCACCGTCACGATCACGCTGAGGGGCACCAGCCACGCGGCCACGAAGTTGGCGTAGCGCCGCTGGCGCCGCTCCTTCGGCGTCTCGGGGCCGGTGCGCTGGGTGAGCAGCAGCAGGCTGGCGAGCACCACCGGCGCGGCGTACGCGTGGAAGTTCGACTCGCTGAACAGCGCGATCAGGCGGGTTCCCGGCACGTAGCTGGGGAGGGCGAACACCGCCAGCAGCACGACCGGCACGTGCGACGCGCCGAGGAGCCGCGCCACGGCGCGGACCCGGGCGTGCGGCTCCATGGTCTGCGCGACCAGGTCCAGGTACAGCACGATCAGCACGAGCGAGAGCGTCAGCCACAGGCCGTACAGCAGCCCCGCCCGCGGGTTCAGCCCGAAGGCGCCGGCCACCGTGGCGGCGGCGCCCATCAGCAGCACGTCCCAGTGCCGCGACAGGAGGCGGTCGAAGCGCGCGGCCGACTGGCGCATCACCATCGCCAGCGCGCCCAGCAGCAGCGGGAGGCGCAGGTACGCCGCCGTCGACCCGCCCTCCACCCCCTGCAGGAAGGAGTAGGTGGCCAGGTTGAATACGATCAGCACGAAGATGCTGAGCGACGCGATCCGGTAGGCGCTCAGGAAGAGGCCCAGCACCACGCAGAGCCCCACCACCCCCGCCGCCACCGGCATCCAGATCGGCAGCGCGAGCGTGGCGGAGGCGTAGATCAGCCCGATCACGGCCAGCCCGGCCACCACCGCCATCACCGCGGCGGGCGGCACGCCCGAGCCCGCTCCTCGACCCATCCTGGCCATCTACAGGGCTTCCCGCGTGGGGGTGAGCGGCGCCGCGGCGGCCGCCGCGGCGTCTGGTCGCGCCGCGCGCCCGGCCGTGAAGGCCTGCGCCAGCGCCGCGAACCGGTCGATCATGGCATCGTACGAAAAACGGCGCACGTGCTCGCGCCCGTGCCGCACCCTGGCCTCGCGCGCGGCGGCGTCGCCGGCGGCACGGGCGATGACGCGCGCCAGCGCCGCGACGTCACCGGGCGGCGTCACCCAACCGGCGTGCCCCTGGTCGAGCGCTTCCGGAACGCCGCCCGCGTCGCACGCCACCACGGGAGTGCCGGTGGCGAGCGCCTCCAGGAAGATCACGCCCAGCGCCTCCGAGCAGGAGGGGACGCAGAGCAGGTCGCAGCCGCGCAGCCGCGCGGCGACTTCGGCGGACGCGAGACGGCCCGCCAGCTCCAGCTCGCCCCGGTACCCGCTCTGCCGCGCCAGCGCGCGGATGCGCCCGAACGCCGCCGGCGGGGGGCCGCCCACGGTGAGCGACACGGGGCCGGGGAACGACGCAAGCGCCGCGAACAGGTCCTCCAGCCGGCCCACCACGTAGTCGCTCTTCACGAACAGCACGCGCAGGGGGCCCCCGGGCACCGGCTCGGCGCGCTGCGTGAACTCGTCCAGGGCCACGGCCTTGTAGAGGACGTGCACCCGCGCGGCGTCCACGCCGTAGTGCCGCTGGACCTCGCCGGACAGGAAGCGCGAGTTGACCACCACCGCGTCCAGCCGCCGCGCGGCGAACGCCTCGAAGCGGCGCCACACCGAGCGGATCGCGGCGCGGCGCACGCCGAACACGTGCCGCGAGTCCCACGGCGTGCGGCTGATGGCGTTGCTGTTGTCGTTGATCATCCCCACCACTGGCACCCCGGGGGGCCCCAGCAGCGCCGGGATCGCCGTGATCGCGTTGTTGTGCCAGAGCAGGTCGAACGGGCGCTCGCGGTGCTCGCGCAGGAACGCCGCGTGGTAGTACCGGCTGCGCACCAGGAACCCGCCGGGGAGCCGCGCCGCGGCCCGGGGGAGCCGCACCCGGCGTTCGTAGGCCCTCGTCGCCTCCCCCATGTCGTCGGTGAAGAAGGTCAGGTCGAGCGCGCCCTCCTCCACCGCGCGCCGCAGGTAGCGCGTGAAGGTGGCGCCACCCACCCCGGTCCCCTCGTACACCGTGGTGACGAAGGCGATGCGGGGCTTCCGCGCGCCGCTCACCGCCCCCTCACCGGGCGGACGGGTACGCGGCCAGCATCGCCTGCTCGGCGACCGTCCAGCTGTACCCGGTCTCGAAGAGCTCGCGCAGGCGCCCCGCCTCTTCCGCGGCGCGCGCGCGGCGCTCGCGCAGGCGCGCCACGACGTCGCGGAGCGCGGCGACGTCGCCGTAGGGCACCACGAAGCCGGCGCCCACCTCGGCCACCCACGCCGAGATCCCGGTCTCCGCGTTGATGATCACGGGCCGGCCCACGCAGAGCGCGTCGTACACCTTGTTGGGGCTGGCCATGCGGTTGTTCTCGTTGACCGGCGCGTAAAGCGCCACGATCGCGTCGCACCCCGCCGCCAGCCGCAGCGACGCGTCGGGCGTCAGCGTGCCGTGGAACGACACGCCGGGCAGCTCCACGAAGCGCTGCGCCGGCTCGTCGTACACCCAGCCGGCGCAGACCACCTCGATTCCCGCGTCCTCCTCCAGCAGCGCGGCCACCGTCTCGAGCCCGCGGCCGGCGGTGAGGCTCCCCGCCACGTAGAGGCGCACCGGCCCGTCCGCGGGGGGGAGGGCAAAGGCCAGCTCGCGCCCGGGGTCCACCGGGTAGTTGGCCACCACGTGCGCCTTGGCGGCGTGCTTCCCCAGCCGCGCGCGGCGCGCCTCGTCGGTCACCAGGATCACGTCGCTGGCGGCGTGGGCGGCGCGTGCCACCGCCCGCGCGGCGAATGCGACGGGCGCCGGCGCGCTGCTCCAGCGCAGCGCGATGCTGTCGAACACGTCGCACACCAGCCGGTAGCGGCCGGGCGGACGCAGGCAGGCGGCGACGAAGGCCAGGTCCTCGTTCACGCAGTGGACCACGTGCGGCCGCGCGCGCCGCAGCTCGCGCCGCAGGTGCGCCAGGAAACCCAGTCCACCCGAGCGCCCCGCCCCGCCGCCGAACCCGGTTTCGCGGCGGTAGAGCGCCTTCGGCACCCGCGGCATCGGGTCGGGCCTGTCGCGGCCGGGAGCGCGGTCCCACCCGATGTAGGTCACGTCGAAGCCGGCGGCGAGGAGCGAGTTGCACTCCTTGCTCACCCGCATGTCGCTCCCGTCGTGCCGCGCCACGTACGCCACGCGCCGCCCGGCGCCCACGTCCGCCTTCACGCCACGGCCTCCGCGGGGATCCGGACGGGCACGTCCCCGTGCTCGACGGCCGGATGCTCCGCGGCGCAGAGCGCGTCGGCGATGCGGCGGCCCGCCTGCCCGTCGCCGTAGGGGCTCACCGCGGTCGCCATCTCGCGGTACGCGGCCGGGTCGTCCAGCAGGCGGGAGACGGCGGAGACGATCGCCTCGCGGCCGGTGCCCACCAGCTTCACCACGCCGGCGTCGATCCCCTCGGGGCGTTCGGTGACCTCGCGCAGCACCAGCACCGGCTTCCCCAG
>DASQLJ010000838.1:0-6107 GCA_035630095.1 Longimicrobium sp. | reverse complement strand
TGGCCGTGGGCGTGCCGATCACCACGTCGTCCTGCCCCGCGAGACGGCCCAGCACCGCCGCCCAGCCGGCGAGCAGCGTCATGAACAGCGTGGTGCCGTGGCGGCGGCTCAGCTCCTTGAGCCCGGCCGCGAGCGCCTCGTCCAGCAGCACCTGCACGCCGGCGCCGGCGTGGCTCTGGCGCGCGGGGCGAACGTGGTCGGTGGGCAGCTCCAGCAGCTCGGGAACGCCCGCGAGCGCGGTGCGCCAGTACTCCGCCTCCTCGCCCTGCGCGTCGCCCGACACGCGGCGCCGCTGCCACGCGGCGTAGTCGGCGTACTGGATCTGCAGCTCGGGGAGCGGATCGGGCTCGCCGGCGCGGAAGGCGCCGTAGAGCGCGCTCAGCTCGCGGACGAAGACGCCCATGCTCCACCCGTCACTGACGATGTGGTGCATGGTGATCAGCAGCACGTGGTCCTCCGCGCCCAGGCGCAGCAGCCGCCCGCGGATCAGCGGCCCGCGCTCCAGCTGGAAGGGCGCGGCGGCCTCCTCCGCCGTCAGCCGGCGCAGCTCCGCCTCCTGCTGCCGGTGGCCGGCCAGGTCGTGGTCGGCGAGCGAGAAGCCGCTGCGCTCGACGGGGACGATGCGCTGCACCGGCGCGCCGTCCTGCAGGTGGAAGGTGGCGCGCAGCATCTCGTGCCGCGCCACGATCCGCTCGAGCGCGCGGGCCAGCGCGTCGCGGTCCATCTCGCCGTGCAGCCGCAGGCGGCTGGGCACGTGGTAGGTGCCGCCCACGCCGCCGATCTGCTCCAGCAGCCAGAGCCGCTGCTGCGCGAAGGAGAGCGCCAGCGGCTGCGACCTGTCCACCGGCTCGATCGGCGGGAGCTCGGCGCGGGCGGCGTCCTCCAGCACGCGCGCGAAGTCGGCCAGCACGGGGCGCGCGAAGAGCTCGCCCAGCGCGACCTCGGTCCCCAGCACCTGCCGGGCGCGGGAGATGAGCTGCACGGCGAGCAGGGAGTGGCCGCCCAGGTCGAAGAAGTGGTCGTGCCGCCCCACCCGCTCCACCCCCAGCACCTCGCCCCAGATCCCCGCCAGCGCCGATTCCATCGCCGTGGCGGGGGCCTCGTAGCCGCGCGCGCCGTACGCGGTGCCGTCGGGCGCGGGGAGGGCGCGGCGGTCCACCTTGCCGTTCGCGGTCAGCGGGAGCGCGTCCAGCCGCACGAACGCGGCGGGGATCATGTACTCGGGGAGATTGCCGGAGAGGTGCGCGCGCAGCGTCTCCGCGTCCACCTCGTCGCCCACGGTGTAGGCGACCAGGCGCTTCTCGCCGGGCACGTCCTCGCGCGCCATCACCACCGCCTCGCGGACGGAGGGGTGCTCGGCCAGCCGCGCCTCCACCTCGCCCGGCTCGATGCGGAAGCCGCGCACCTTCACCTGCTGGTCGGTGCGGCCCAGGTACTCCACCGTCCCGTCCGCCAGCCACCGGGTGCGATCCCCCGTCCTGTACAGCCGCGCCCCGGGCTCGGCGGAGAAGGGGTCGGGAACGAACCGCTCGGCCGTGAGCCCCGGCCGGTTCAGGTATCCGCGCGCCACCCCCGCGCCGCCGATGTGGAGCTCGCCGGCGACGCCGGCGGGCGCCGGCTCCCCCGCCCCGTCCAGCACGTAGACGCGCGTGTTGGAGATCGGCCGGCCCAGGGGGATGCTGCGCGCGCCCTCGGCGACGTGCTCGATGCGGTGCGTCACCGCGAAGGTCGTCGTCTCCGTGGGCCCGTAGCCGTTGGTCAGGCGCGCGGGGGGATTGGTCTCCAGCACGCGCGCGATCACGGCCGGGTCCAGCGCGTCGCCGCCGACCACGAGGTGGCGCAGGGCGCCCAGCTCCGTCTTCAGCTCGTCCGCGTACTGGTTGAAGAGGCCGACCGTCATCCACAGCACGGTCACGCCGCTCGCCGCCAGCGCCTCGCCGAAGCGGCGCGGGTCCAGCAGCACGTCCTGGGGGATGACGACGATGCTTCCGCCGTTCAGCAGCGGCCCCCACACCTCCATCGTGCTCGCGTCGAACGTCGGGTTCGCGGCGAAGGCGACGCGGTCGCCGGGACCGAAGTCCACGTAGCCGTTGTTGATGGCCAGCCGCGCGATGGCGCGGTGCGGCACCATCACCCCCTTGGGCTCGCCGGTGGAGCCGGAGGTGTACATCACGTAGGCGAGCGCGTCGCCGCCGAACGAGGCGCGCAGGTCCGCCGCGTCCCCGTCCGCCGCCTCGCCGAGGGAGTCGACGCCGATCCGCTCGACGCTCTCGAGCGCGGGGATCTCCTCGCCGGTGCGGCTCAGCACCACGCGCGCGCCGCTGTCGGCGACCATGAACGCGATGCGCTCCGCCGGGAAGGTGGGGTCGATGGGGACGTACGCGGCGCCGGCCTTGAGGATGGCCAGCTCCGAGACCAGAAGCTCGGCGGAGCGCGGCATCAGGATCGCCACGCGGGCGCCGGCATCCACACCCCTGTCCACGAGATGGCGCGCCAGCCGGTTCGCGCGCCCGTTCAGTTCCGCGTAGGTCAGCGTCCCGGCGTCGGACACCACGGCGACCGCGTCGGGCGAGCGCTCCGCCCAGGTTTCGAAGACGCGGTGGATCGAGGATGCGGACGGGTACTCGGCGTCCGTATCGTTCCACCCCTCCACCACCTGCGTGCGCTCGGCGGGCGGAAGGACGTCGATGCTCGCCAGGGCGCGCCCCGGCGCCTGGTCGAGCGCCTCGACCAGCCCGGCGAGCGCGAGGTGCATCATCTCGCACACCCGCTGCGGCCCGGCGGACGCGGGGAGCTGCGCGGTGAGCCAGAAGCCGTCGCCCACGTCGTCCATCGACAGCGTGAGCGGGTAGTTGCTGCGCTCGGCGGCGTGCAGCCGCTGGATCCCCGCCCACCCCGGCCGCGCCTCGGCGGAGGGGGCCTTCCCGGCGCCCGCGCTGTGGCGGTAGTTCAGCAGCGCCGAGAAGAGCGGCGCCGGCGCGCGCACGCCGCTGCTGCGCTGGGCCAGCGCCAGCGAGGCGTGCTCGTGGCGCAGCAGGTCGGCGAGCAGCCCGTGCGTGCGCCGCACCGTGGCCTCCGCCCCGTCGGCGCCCACGCGGACGCGGACGGGGAGGGTGTTGATGAACGGCCCCAGCACGCGGTCGGCGCCCTCTCCGCCCTGCATGCGGCCCACCAGCACGGTGCCGAACACCACGTCCTCGCGCCCGGAGACGCGCGCCAGCACCTGCGCGCACGCCACGTGGCCGATGCTGGCCACGCTTACCCCCAGCTTCCGCGCCGCCCCGCGCATCCGCGCGGCGACGTCGGCGTCTACCTGCAGCTTCGCCTCGGCGATCCCGGAGCCGTCGCCCCACGCGTCCAGCAGGCCGAAGGGGGCGGTGGGCTCCTCCACGTCGCCGAGGAGATTCGTGAAGAACGCCTCGTGCTCGGCGCGGCTCACCCCCAGGCGCGCCTGCGCCACGAAGTTGCGGAACGGCAGCGGCGACGGGAGCTGATCCTGGCGCCCCAGCAGGTGCGCCCCGATCTCGGCGAGGAGCACCTCCACGGTGGTGTGGTCGCTGATCAGGTGGTGCTCCTGCAGGAGGAGCAGCCAGCGCTCGTTCGCCGGATCGTGCGCGACGTAGGCGTGCATCAGCGGCGCGCGGCGCACGTCCAGGCGGTGGTGGCGCGGGTCGAAGCGCGCCAGCAGCCGCTGCGCCACGGTCTCCTCCGCCGGCTCCATCTCCACCACGTCCACGGCGAGCGGCGCCTCGCGCCACACCACCTGCACCGGCTCGCGCAGCCCCTCCCACGCGATCGAGGTGCGCAGGATGTCGTGCCGCGCGATCACCGCCCGCAGCGCGGCGAGGTAGGCATCCACCCGCTCGCGGCTGTCGAAGCTGGTGAGCCGGCCGAGCAGGTAGGGATCGCCCTCCGCCGCCAGCAGGTGGTGGAAGAGGATCCCCTCCTGCAGCGGCGCGAGGGGGTAGATGTCCTGCACGTTCGCCGCGCCCCCGGGCACGCCCGCCACGATCCCGTCGATCTCGGCCTGCGTGACGGCCACCAGCGGCAGCATCTCGGGGCGGATGGCGGGGGGCGACCACCAGCGGAGGCCGTCGCCGGCGCCCACCAGGTCCAGGAGCGCCGCCTTGTGCGAGCGCAGCTCGCCGATCAGCGAGGGATCGCTGGCCAGCGTCTCCCTGCCGCCCGAAACGGCGAGCTCGCCGCCGTCGCGGCGGAGCCGGATGCCGGCGGCGTGGATCTTCGTAAGCAGCGCGTCGATAGTCACAGGTACCACTCCCCATCGTCAGGATGATCCGTGGCCGGCACCGGGGTGCCCGGCTGCGGATCGGGAATCAGGTTCTCGGGCACGAACACGTCGCGGGACTCGCCGCTCACCACCGCGGCCAGCTCGGCCAGCGTGGGCGTGGTGAACAGCGCGCTCACCTCGGCGTGCAGCCCGCGGCGGCGCATCCGCTCGGTCAGCCGCACCAGCAGCAGCGAGTGCCCGCCCAGCTCGAAGAAGTTGTCGTGGCGCCCCACCCGCTCGATCCCGAGCACGTCGGCCCACGCTTCCGCCAGCGCCTCCTCGGTCTCGCCGACGGGCGCCTCGTAGCCGCGCGTGGCGTAGGCGTCGGCGTCCGGCGCGGGAAGGGCGCGGCGGTCCACCTTGCCGTGCGGGGTGAGCGGCACGGCGTCCAGCCGCACGTAGGCGGCGGGGACCATGTGCTCGGGGAGGCGCTCGGCCAGGTGCGCCCGCAGCGCCTGCGCGTCCACCGTCTCTTCGCCGACGAAGTAGGCCACCAGCCGCGTGTCGCCGGGCACGTCCTCGCGCGCGGCCACCACGGCCTCGCGCACCTCCGGGTGCTCGCCCAGCCGCGCTTCGATCTCGCCCAGCTCGATGCGGAAGCCGCGCACCTTCACCTGGAAGTCGGTCCGTCCCACGAACTCCAGCGTGCCGTCCGCCCGCCAGCGCGCCACGTCCCCCGTCCGATACAGCCGCGCCCCCGCGTCCGCCGAGAAGGCGTCGGGGACGAAGCGCTCCGCCGTCATCCGCGGCTGGTTGAGATATCCGCGGCCCACCGCCGGCCCGCCCACGTGCATCTCCCCCGGCACGCCGATCGGCACCGGCTCGCCGCGGGCGTCCAGGAGATAGACGCGACGGTCGCCCACCGGGCTCCCGATCGGCACGGTGGATCCGTCGAAGTCGACGGGGATGGGATAGCAGGAGGCGAAGACGGTGCACTCCGACGGCCCGTAGCCGTTGGTAAGCCGCAGGTCGGGATGGAGCTCCATCGCGCGGCGCACGTGCGTGGCGGAGACGGCCTCGCCGCCGGTCATCACCTGCGTGACGCCCGTCAGCGTGTCCGGCGCGCCGTCGACGATCGAGTTGAAGTAGGCCGAGGTCAGCCAGAGCGTGTTCACGCCGTGGCGGCGGACCTGCTCGCCGAGCGCGCCCGCTTCCGAGCTCGCGCCGGGGAAGAGGACGCAGCGCCCGCCGCTCAGCAGCGCGGGCCACAGCTCCAGCGTCAGCGCGTCCCACGAGGTGGAGGAGTGCTGGAGGAGGACGGTGCTCTCGTCGAACCGCGCGTAGTCCACCCCGCGGAAGAAGCCGGGGATGGCGCGGTGCGGCACCTCGGTCCCCTTGGGCTGGCCGACGGAGCCGGAGGTGTAGATGACGTACGCCAGGTGCTCGGGCGTGACCTCGACCGACGGCGCGTCCTCGCTCTCCCGCGCGATCGCGTCCGCGTCGGCATCGAGACGGACGATGTCCGCGGGGAGCGCCGGGAGGCGCTCCAGCAGCGCGGCGTGCCCCAGCAGCACCGGCGCGCCCGCGTCCGCGACCATGAAGGCCAGCCGCTCCGCCGGATACGCGGGATCGAGGGGGACGTAGGCGCCACCAGCCTTCAGCACGCCCAGCAGGCCGACGACGAGGTCAACGCCGCGCTCGACGCAGATGGCGACGCGCGTGTCCGGACCGACGCCGCGCGTCCGCAGGTGATTCGCGAGCTGGTTCGCGCGCCGGTCCAGCTCGGCGTACGTCAGCGTCCGCTCGTCCGAGACGATCGCCACCGCGTCCGGCCTGCGCGCCGCCTGCGCCTCGAAGAGCGCGTGGATGCAGGCGTCGG
>DASQLJ010000837.1:0-2652 GCA_035630095.1 Longimicrobium sp. | reverse complement strand
GCACGCTGCGCGAGGTGCACCCCGACCTCCTGCTGGCCGCCGGCTCCTCCATGCGCCAGCTGATGGCCTCGCCGCTGGCCCGCCCACGCTTCAGCACCCTTCTCCTGGGCGCCTTCGCGGCGATCACGCTGCTCCTGGCCGCCGTGGGGATCTACGGCGCCATGGCGACCACCGTCCGGCAGCGCACGCGGGAGATGGGGATCCGCCTGGCCCTGGGGGCGCGCGAGGCGGAGGTGCGGCGGATGGTGCTGCGGCAGGGGATGCGGCTGGCGGTGTGGGGATGCGCGATCGGGACGGCAGCGGCGCTGCTGGGGACGCGGGCGCTGCGGAGCATGCTCTTTGGCATCAGCCCCACCGACCCGCTGACGTTCGTGGCCGTGGCGGCGCTGATCCTGGCCTCCGCCGCCCTGGCCAGCTGGCTCCCCGCCCGCCGCGCCAGCCGCCTCGACCCCGTGAGCGCGCTGCGGGCGGAGTAGGCGCGGCCGGAACGGCGGAATCGCGTGGGGCGGGTTCCGGTGCGCTCCGGCGGCCCCGCGCCCCCTCCGCTCGCTTAGGCTCGCACCTCCCCCGTTCCGGGAGAGGTAGCTGGCGGGCTCTGGCTCCACTCGCGGAATCCCGCGCGAGGACGTTCCATAAGCGCCACGCGCGAGGCTGCCGCGCCACCCGCCGGAATCGGAAGTGGCGACGGAGGCTTTCGGACCGCGAGGAGCCGAAGGCCACGGGGGTTCCCCTTCTCCCGCTTGCGGGAGAGGGGAAGCGTGGCGCGTCGGCGGGTGCAGTTCCCGCCGACCGCCACGCGAGGGGAGAGGGCCCGCCGCGGGCGCGCACCGAGGCCCATCGCCCGCCGGATCCCACGCAAAACAGCGGAGGAGCGGAGACCCATCTCCGCTCCTCCGCTTCTTTTCGTCATCACCCCACCCGCCCGAGCCGTCCGGGCGGACCGAGGATCAGGCGGGCTCCACGATCCGCGTGGGGACGTACACCGACGTGCCGAGGCCCTGGCCCGTGGTGTACGAGTCGGTGCCCCAGCAGTACACCTTTCGGCTGGCGCGGGCGATGGCGCAGGTGGTCTCGCGCGAGGCCGTCACCTGCACGAAGCGCTCGGACGACTGCACCTTCACGGGCGTGTAGACGCAGTGGACCTGGGGATTCGACGTGCACGACGCCGATCCGGGGACGGACTGGCCGCGTCCCACCTGCCATTCGCGCCCCCAGCACCACACCTCGCCCTCCGTGGTGCGCGCGCAGCTGTGGAAGGTCCCCGTCGTGACCTCCACGAACTCCAGGCCGCTCTCCACCCGCACCGGGTCCACCGAGCACGCGAAGCCGTTGCAGGTCCCCACCGGGTCGTCCGTCCCCAGCTGGCCGTGGCCGTGCGATCCCCAGCACCACACCTCGCCCTCGGTGGTCACGCCGCAGGTGTGCGACGCCCCCGCGGCGAGCTGCCGGAACGTGTGCCCGCCCCGCACCTCCGTCGGCGTGGGCGATACCGCGTCGTATCCCGGCGGCGGCCCGTACCCCAGCTGCCCCGCGATCCCCTGCCCCCAGCAGTACGCCTTCCCCGCGTCGTCCAGCGCGCAGGCGTGGCGGTACCCGGCGTCCACGAAGCGGTACCGTCGGTCGCCCGCCACCCGCGTCGGCGCGGGGATGGCGGAGGGGGTGAGCTGGCCCGTGCCCAGCGTCCCGGCCGAGTTGCTCCCCCAGCAGTACGCCCTCCCTTCGGCATCCACGCCGCAGGTGAAGCGCGCGTAGGGCGGCCCGAAGGCGCGGAGCAGGTTGCCGCCCGCGGAGATCTGCGTGAAGTCCACCTGCGGCCCGCCGTTCAGCTGCGACAGGCTCCACGCCCCGACCACCTTCACCGGCACGGGCTCGCACCCCGCGTTGGAGGGCGAGGTGCCGTTGCAGCCGCTGCGCACGAACCCCGATCCCAGCCCCCCGTCGAGGTCGGTCCCCCAGCACCACGCGGCGCCGTCCTTGAGCCCGCACGCGCCGTACTCGCCCGTCGAGATGGTGTCCCAGGCGCCCTCCAGCACCCGCACGGGACGATAGGCCGCCCCCTGCGGGATGATCGCCGCGCCGGAGCCGATCTGGCCGAACCCCGTGTGCCCCCAGCACCACCCCTGCGCGTCCAGCGTCACCCCGCAGACGTTCTCGCCGTGCGCGCTGATGGAGCGGAACGCCAGCCCCGAGGCGGACGACGCGCCGGAGAGCGGCGCGTCCACCAGCAGGGTGAAGACGAACTGCCCCACCGAGGCCGGCACGCTCCACTCCCACCGCCGCGGCGCCGACGTCTCTCCCGGCTGCAGCGTCTGCGTGTAGGCGAAGTACGGCTGCGACCCCGCGGTGAAGGTGTCCTCCCCGTCCGCGTTGCGCACCGACACGTCCCCCACGCCGGAGACGGCCACCGGCGCCACGTGGAAGAAGACGCGCGTGGGGGCGCCGGCGCCGCCCATGGCGCTCCCCAGCAGGTTCTGCACGGTGACGTCCGCGGACAGCACCTCCGTGGCGACGTCCCAGGCCACGTTGGTGGAGGTTAGCTTCACGTTCAGGTCCTGCCCGCCGATCACGTTGAGCCGCGGCCCCCCGGCCGGCGATGCCGGTGCACAGCTGAGCTCGCCCTTCCGCACGTCCGCCGTGCAGGCGAGCGCCGCC
>DASQLJ010000836.1:0-8501 GCA_035630095.1 Longimicrobium sp. | reverse complement strand
TCGCCCGCTTCCCAGGATCCGCCGTCCGCATGCTCCACCGCCCCGCCCCGCCGCTGAGAACCGCCGCCCGCGCGCTCGCCGTCTGCGTGCTGGTGACTGCGGCGGCGTGCGTGCCGCGCGTGGGCGCGGGCCCGGGGCCGGCGGGGCCGCCCGAGACGCGCTCGCTGCTGGGGCAGCCGCTGTACGCCCCCGAGCTGCCGCTGGAGACCCGCCAGCGGCTGGAAGCGCAACTCGACACCGCGCGCCTGGCCTACGAGGCGCGGCCGGAGAACGCCGACGCCATCATCTGGTACGGCCGGCGGCTGGCGTACCTGGGCCAGTACCGCGCGGCGGTGGACCTCTTCGGCGAGGGGATCCGCAAGCACCCGCGCGACGCGCGCTTCTACCGCCACCGCGGCCACCGGCTGATCACGCTGCGCCGCTTCGGCGACGCGGTGCGCGACCTGGAGCGCGCCGCCCGCCTGGTGCGCGGCCGCCCCGACGAGGTGGAGCCCGACGGGCAGCCCAACGCCGCCGGCGTGCCACTCACCACGCTCCAGGGCAACATCTACTATCACCTCGGGCTGGCGTACTACCTCCGCGGCGAGTTCCTGCGCGCGGCGCCGGCGTTCCGCGCCGCGCTGTCGCTGGCGCGCAACGACGACGCCCGCGTGGCCGCCGCCGACTGGCTCTACACCTCCCTCCGCCGCGCCAGCCGCACCGCCGAGGCCGAGGCCGTGCTCGAGCCGTTCCAGCCGGGGATGCGGCTGATCGAGAACGAGTCGTACTACCGCCGGCTGCTGATGTACAGGGGCCTCCTCCCGCCCGACTCGCTGCTCGACGCGAACGGCCGCAGCGGCGTGGACGCGGTGACGCAGGCGTACGGCGTGGGCAACTGGCACCTGTTCAACGGCCGCAGGGCCGAGGCGGAGCAGATCTTCCTGCGCATCACGCAGGGCGAGAACTGGGCGCCCTTCGGCTACATCGCCGCCGAGGCCGACCTGCGCCGCATCCAGCGCGCCGAAGGACGCCGCCCCGCCCGCCGCTGAGCCCAGCGACGGCGCAGGGTCGACGAAAAGATCCGCGGACGAGGCTCGGCGCCTCGTCCGCGGTTTCGTTGTTTACCGATGTATCCCGCCCTCTCCGGCCGGCCCAGGCCGTCCACCTCTCCCGTTCCGGGAGAGGTTGTGGGAACGGGCACCCGGCCACGCCCAAACACCGGAATGAGCATGGCTCCGCAGGGAGCGACGATGCCGAGGACACCACCCTCTCCCGGACGGGAGAGGGACAGGCGCCCTCAGGCGCCAGGGAGAGGGCCCCGCGGCGCCGCCGAGCGCCACGAATCCCTCTCGCCCCCCTCCTACGTCAACGGCGGTGAACACGGAGCAGCGGAGAAAACGGAGGGAGCGGAGAACCCCATGCAGTTCTCCGCTCCCTCCGTTGCCGTTTCCGCTGCTCCGTGTTCAGAAAAGCGGCCTGGTCCCCGCCTCTCCGCCTGCCTACCGGCTGGAGATCAGTGCGAATGCCCGGCCGTGGGGCCGGCGGCGCGGACGCGGTAGACGCGTCCGTCCACCACCACCGCCACCCGCTCGCCCAGCGCGAAGTACCGCCCCAGCGCGGGCACGCGCCCCAGCAGCGCGTAGTACTCGTCGCTCCCGAACGTCACCGTCGTCTCCGGCAGGCGCGCGTCGGCGCGGATCTCCGCGTCGGTCCACACGCCTTCGAGGAGGTAGAAGGTCTTCTCGCCCACCCGCTGCGCGTTCGCGGGACCGCCGGCCGTCGTCGCCTCCAGCGTGAGCGCGTCCTGCATCACGCGGCTGCTGCGGCTCTGGGCCACGGCGTCGCGCCCCGTCACCACCACCGGCGCCGGCGGTGCCGAGGCCGCGCCCACGCCCGACATGTCGGCCGGGGACGGCGGCGCGTTGCCGCGCACCCGGCCCGGCTGCACGCGGACTCCGCGGATCACCGGCCGCCCTTCCTCCACCTGCGCCCCCGGCTCCAGCGCCAGGAAGCTGGTGTACGGCGTGACGATGCCGTAGCGCGTGCCCAGCTCCACCACCTCGTCGGTGAGCTCCTTCTGCTCGCCGTTGCTGCGGATCTGCTCCATCAGCCACCCCACCCTGCGCGTGGCCCACAGCCGCGGCAGCCACTCGTGCTGCTCGGCGCGCAGCGGGAAGCTCTGGCCGGGGTAGGTGTAGACGTGCGCGGGCGACGCCGTGCCGCTCAGCCGGATCGCCACGTTGCGCAGGTCGCTCGAGTTGCGGTAGCGGCCCACCACGGCGAGCTGCGTGCCGCGGAACAGGTCCGGCAGCGCGCGCGGGTAGGTCAGGTCGGTGCGCACCGCGCCCAGGTCCACCCGCACGTTGGAAAGCACGGGGTGGTTCACCTTGTCGAAGAAGAGCGACACCTTCTGCTCCAGGTCCTCGCGCGGGTCCACGTAGTCGGCCGTGCCGCCGTTCTCGGCCGCCACCCGGTCCAGCAGCCGCGTGTTCACGTCGTATCCCACGCCGAAGGTGAAGAGCCGCACCCCGTCGCGCCGGGCGCGGCGCGTGTTCTCCATGATGCGGCTCACCGCGGTGTCGCCCACCGTGGGCAGCCCGTCGGTGAGGAACACCAGCATCCGCGGGCGCGCCGACTCGCGCGGGAACTGCGCCATCGCCTCCACCAGCGCGTCGTTGATGTTGGTGCCGCCGCTCGGGCGCAGCGCGCCCACCCACTCGGCGCCGCGCCGCCGGCCGGCCTCGTCCGCGCGCACCAGCCCGCTCTCCATCAGCCGCGTGTCGCCCGAGAAGGCGATCACGTTGAAGCGGTCGGCGGCGCCCAGGCCGCGGATCCCGTACTGCAGCGCCCGCCGCGCCTTGTCGATCTTCCCCTCGTCCTGCATCGAGCCGGAGATGTCCAGCACGAACACCACGTCCTTCGCCGCGTACTCGCGCGCGGTGGCCTCGGTGGGCGGCGAGATCAGCAGCAGGTAGTAGCCGTCCTTCCCGGGCTCGCGGTAGGTGAACAGCGACATACCCACCTCGCGCGCGTCGGGTGCGTAGAAGAGCTGGAAGTCGCGCCGCTCGTTGGCCCGCCCGCTCTCGAAGCTCACGCGCACGCGGCGCTCGCCGTCGCTGCGGCGCACGCTCACCGCGTGGCTGGGGGAGTAGACGGTGCGCATCGGCTCGCGCCCGCGGATCTCAACCGTGCCGGTCAGCCGCTCCACGGGGCTGGCGTTGCGCCCCACGCCCAGCGGGTAGCGGTAGCCCACGGTGCCGCCCTCGGCGCGCAGCACCTGCGTGTAGGTGAGCTCCAGCTTCTTGGTGCTGCGGGGGTTGATGGGGAAGATGCTGGCCTGGAACAGCTCCTCGCCCGCGTACTCCAGCAGCCCCGGGTCGCGCCGCCGGCGCACGATCCCGTCGTAGATGCGGCGCGCCTCGTCGCGCGGGCGCACCTCGCCGGCCAGGCGCCGGTCGCCGTCCCAGATGGCGAACTCGCTCACGCTGGCGCCGCGGGGGATCGGGAAGAGGTAGGTGCCCTCGAGCGTGGCCCCGGTCTCGTTGCGGAAGACCTGGGTCACGTGCGTGGTGGCGACCTGCCCCTCGATGGTCGTCTCGATGTTGACCGACTCCACCGGCAGCCCGGTGCGCGGCGGCACCCAGGGTTGCGGGCAGCGGCGGCAGTCGGGGATCACGATCCCCTGCGCCCCGGCGGCCGAGGTGGCGGCCAGCACGAGCAGGGCGGCGGAAAGAAGCGTCGAGGTGCGCATGGCAGAGAGGCTCCGCGAGGTAGGTTGCCCCGGTATACCCGCCGTCCACCGCAACAAGTTCCACGGTGGATGATGCGGTCATGGGGCGCGGATGTAACGCGCGGTGCGCCGGCCTTCTGTCCGCTAAATCCTTAGCATACCTGGAGTTGGCAAACGGACGGCGGGAGGGGCCCGTGGCGGGTGGCGAAAGTCGAGGCGCTACGGGAGATGGTGATAGAGCCAGGGACGGGATTCAGCGCGGCCGACCCGCCGCGCCCTCTCCGGCCGCCCGAGGGCGTCCACCTCTCCCGGAACGGGCCCCGGAACGGGGAGAGGTCGTGAGGCGGGCACCCGGCCACGCCACGGCCTCAGCGTGCACGGGAACCCCGCAGGCCGCGCCGGACCCCACACCCTCTCCCGCGAAGCGGGGGAGGGCGAGCGCTCTCAGGCGCGGGGAGGGGGCCCCCGCGGCGCATCGGACGCGCAAAAAGACCGGCCGCCCTCGACGAGGACGGCCGGTCTCTCTTACTCAGCCTCTCGGGACCGCAGCAGCCGATACCGCTTACGGAGCCGGCGCGGCGGCGGGGGCCGCGGGGCCCACCTCGGGGCGGGGGACCAGGCCCACCACCTCGACGCCCGCGGCGCGGCTGGCGTCCACCGCGTGCACCACGTCGCCGTAGGTCAGGTTCTCGGCGCCCTTCACGAAGATCACCTTGCGCGGCCGCTGCGCGTAGATGTCGCGCAGCGTCTGCTCCAGCGCGTCACTCGTCACCGGGCGGGTGTTGATCGCGTAGGCGGGACCGGGGGTCACCTCCAGCACGATCTGGTCTTCGGGGTTGTTCTGCTGCGCCACCTCGTTCTTGTCCTTGGGCGGCGGAACCTGCATCGACACGCCGCGCTGGAGGCCCTGCTGCACCACCATGAAGATGATCAGCAGCACCAGCAGCACGTCGATCATCGGCGTCACGTTGATGTCCGACGTCGGACCTCCCCTTTTACCGCCTACTCCCATCGACATCGGGACGCCTCCTTATTCCTTGGCCTTGACCGCCGGCAGCTCGGTGATCGCGCCGATGCGGCGGACCCCCGCCGTCCGTGCGGCGTCGATGGCGGTGAGAACCTTGTCGTACCCGGCCTGGTTGTCGGCCTTGAGGTACAGGACGTGGTCGTCGGGGCGCGTGATGTAAGCCTTCTTCAGCTCGGCCGCGAGGTTCGCGGGCGCCACCTTCAACGACTGCTTCCCTTCGATGTAGTAGAACCCCTGCCGGTCGATGCCCAGGGTCACGCGCTTCTCCTTCTCGGGAGCGGCGGTCTTGGCCTTGGGAAGGATCGCGGTGTAGCCGGCCAGCGCCGGGGTGACCACCATGAAGATGATCAGCAGCACCAGCATCACGTCGATCATCGGCGTGACGTTGATGTCGGCGGTCACGTCGGACTCGAACCCGGCCACCGTGGGCAGGGGGGAGCCGCCGAAGCTGGCGGTCCCGCCGAGGTGCGCTCCTCCAGCCATCTGGGTCAGTCCCCGTGGAAGGTGGGGTTGCCGCCCGAGGTCAGCTCGCGGCGGGCCTGGCGCGTCATCATCCAGTCGATCATCTCGCGGCCGGCGTAGGCCAGCTCCGAGAACAGCGTGTCCAGGCGGGCGGTGAAGTAGTTGTACAGCCACACCGCCGGGATCGCCGCGATCAGGCCGATGGCCGTGGCGATCAGGGCCTCGGCGATACCGCTCGACACCGCCTCGAGGCCGGCGCCGCTCTCGCCCATGCCCATGAAGGCGCGCACGATGCCGAGCGTGGTGCCCAGCAGCCCCACGAAGGGCGCCGTGGCGCCGATGGTGGCCAGCAGCCCCAGGCCGCTCTTCAGGTCGTTGGCCAGCAGGATCTGCTCACGCTCCACCGACCGCTCGCAGGATACGATCGCGGCGCCCGCGGCACGCGGGTCCTGCAGCAGCGGCGCGACCTCGCGCAGCGACTCGCCCAGCACGCGGGCCACGTGCGAGCCGGGGTACTGGTCGGCCGCCGCGAGCGCCTCGGGGACGTTGTCGTTCTCCAGCGCCTGCGAGAAGATCGGCGCGAAGGCGCGGGTGGCCCGGGCCATCTTGCGGAAGCTGAGCCACTTGGTGACCGCCACCGCGAGAGACACGACGCTCTGGAGCAAGAGGAAGATCACGATTCCCCTGTTGAACGTACCGGTGTCGGCCCAGATCTTGGCGAGATCCATTTCTTCTTTCTCCTCTGCGCTGCCGCGCGTGCCTGAGAGTTGCTGTCTTGTCCGGCGTCTGCCGCGCTCGGCGCGCCGCCTCCATCCCACACCACCAAATACGGGCGCGGCGGAGTTCGCCGCGCCCCCTCCCGACCCCCTCAGGCGGTCAGGTTTCCAGCTGGAACGTCACCGGAAGCGTGACCCACACCTTCACCGCGCGGCCGCCCACCTTGGCCGGCCGGAACCGCATCCGCTCCACCACGCGCCTGGCCGCGTCGCCGAAGGCCTCGTGCGTCGAGTTCTCCACCGAGATGCTCTCGTTGTCCACGCGCCCGTCTTCGTTCACGCGCATGCGGATGGTCACGGTGCCGGTCACCCCTGCGTCGCGCAGCAGCGGCGGGTAGTTGCGCGACATCTGGCGCGCCACCTCGCTGCGGTTGCTCAGCTCGGGCTGCTCTTCCACCGCCGAGAGCTCGTAGGTGCCCTCGTCGGGCGGCTGGGTGCGGTTGGTCACGTCCTGCGCCTGCCCGTTCTCCACGCCGTTCGCCACGCCGCCGGCCTTGCCCACGCCCGAAAAGTCCGAGGCGTTGACCGCGACCTGCGCCGGGTCCGGCGCCTTGATCTCGGTGGGCGGCTGCTCGGGCGGCACCAGCTCCTGGAAGCCCTTCACCACCGGGGGCGGAGACTCGGGCTCCGGCGGCGGCGGCGGGGGCGGCTCCTCGGGCTTGGGCGGCTCCGGCTCCTTGGGCTTGTTCTCCTCGACCTCCACGTAGTCGACGAGTTCCTCGTTCTTCTTGCTGGCCGAGTCGCCGAACCCGGCGTTCCATGCCAGGAGACCCAGGCCGGCGTGCAGCGCGACCGCCAGGCCGATGCTCCACGGCGACCAGAAGCTGCGCGTCTGCCGCTCGAGCTTGTTGAACATGCCGCTCCCCCCGGTGGTGTGACTGCTGGATGCGCTCGCTGGGCGTGCGCGGCGGCCCGGCAGGCCGGCCGCCCTTACAACGAACGGCTTTCGCCGATTCTGACCCCCCCGCACCGCCGCCCGTACAGCTCCCGTATCGAACGTTAGATCGAAACTCCGCCACGCAACGGCCGGGTGCGTGACGGAGGGATCGGGAGTTCCCTGGAGTTGCCGCGGGAAGAGGACCTGCGCCGGCTCAGGGCCCCAAAGTGAAGGGCGTTGGAACGGATGTCAAGCACCCGCCCCGCTCTTTCCGCGCGCACCCGCGCATCCCTCGGCCGTACTGCACGATTCGTACTCCCCCATCAACATGACGCGGGGGAAGGACGGGATAATCGCTCATGCCGTTGCATGAGTATACGGCTCTCGGATCGTCCCTGTCTACCCGCAACGCCGGATCACGGTTCCGCCTACCCTTAGGCAACCAAATCAGTTACGCGACGGATTCGGCCGTGGACCGGCCGTGCGTCATCCACCCGTTCCTCCCGCGCCGACGGAAGATCGTTCATTCGCAGCCGTTTATGTCGCTCTCGCTGACATTTTCCCGCGGCCATCCGGAACGATCCGCGGTGCGCCCGCGCATGGAACGCGTCCTCCCGTTCCCCGATCCATCCTACCCGTCCGCTCTCCTCGGGCCGAACCGCTCTCCATCCAGCGAGTCGGTGGATGATTGGTCAGGGCGCGGCAGGCGCCTCGTCCACGGCGGCACACAGCGCGGCGAAGCACTCGGGGCAGGTTCCGGGGCCGGCGTCGGCGCGCATGATCTCCATCACCCGGTCGTGCGGGAGCGCCTCGCGGTAGGGGCGCGCGGCGGAGAGCGCGTCGTAGATGTCGGCGACGGCGAGGATGCGCGCGTCGGCGGAGAGGGTGCCGGCGGCGAGGCCGCGGTGGTAGCCGCGCCCGTCGATGCGCTCGTGGTGGGCGCCGGCCACCTCGGCCAGCTCGCGGAAGCGGCCCACGCGCGAGAGGATGCGGACGGTGTACTCGGGGTGGCGGCGCACGATCGCCATCTCGCCATCGCTCAGCCGGGCCGGCTTGTCGAGGATGCGGTTGGAGACGCCCAGCTTGCCGATGTCGTGCAGCAGCGCGGCGCGCCGCAGCTCCGCCAGCCGCGCCGCGCCGAAGCCCAGCACGCGCCCGGTCTCCACCGCCCAGCGCGCCACCCCCTCGGAGTGGTGGAAGGTGTAGGGCGACTTGGCGTCGATCACCTGCGCGAAGGCCTCGGCCACCTGGTCAAGCCGTGCGTCGCCGGCCATCGGCATGCGGTCCTCGGGCTCCAGCGCGGCGAGGGCGGCCGCCGCGTCGCCGCGTGCGAGCGTCCGCCACGGCTCCTCGTCGCCGGCGATGGATTCGAGGACGCGCACCAGGGCGGGGTCGAACCAGCGGCCGGCGCGGCGCCGGGCCACCTCGACCGCCTCGCGCACCCCGCCGGCGGCGTGGAAGATCTCCACCGTCTGCGCCAGGCAGGCGATGCGGGCGAGCAGGGGGATCTCCTCGCCCGCGAGCCCCGCCGGCTTCCCCGCGCCGTCCCAGTGCTCGTCCAGGGCGTGGATCGCCCGCGCGGTGTCGTCGGTGAAGCCGAGGAGGCGGGCGATGCCGGCGCCGCGCTCGCACCGCGTCTGCACCAGCTCG
>DASQLJ010000835.1:0-16477 GCA_035630095.1 Longimicrobium sp. | reverse complement strand
CTCCCACCACGCGCTCTTCGACGGCTTCTCGCGCCGCATCCTGCTGCGCGAGGTGTTCGACGACTACGCCGCCAGCGTGGAGGAACGCGCCTTCGCGGACGTGGAGCGGCGGCCGTTCGGCGAATACGTCCGCTGGCTGCGCGACGAGGACGAGGCCGCGTCGCGCGCCTTCTGGGAAGCGGAGCTGGAGGGATTCACCGCGCCTGTCGCGGTGGTGCCCGAACGGCGGAGCGGCGGGCCGGAGCGCCGGGAGCGGCACCGCTTCGAGCTCCCCGAGGCGCTGTGCGACGCGCTGCACGACCTGGCCGGGCGCAACGAGGTCACGCTCAACACCGTGCTGCAGGCCGCCTGGGCGCTGCTGGCCGGCCGCTACACGGGCGAGAACGACGTGGTGTTCGGCGCGCCGCGGATGTGCCGCCGGAGCGGCTTCGAGGGTGCCGACGGCGTGGTGGGGCTGGTCGGCAACACCGTCCCCGTGCGGGTGCGTCTCCACGGCACCGAGCCGGTGTCGCGGCTGCTGGGCGACCTTCGCGCGGCCTGGGTGCGGATGCGCCCGCACGAGCGCACCCACCTGAGCCGGATCCAGGAATGGAGCGGCGTTCCCGGTGGGACCCCGCTGTTCGAAACGGTCCTCGGCTTCGAGAACGAGACCGTGCAGGACGAGCTGCACCGCCGCGGCGGGGCGTGGCCGCGCCGCACCTTCGACCTGGTCCAATGGGTCTCCAACCCGCTCACGGTGGTGGCGTACGGGCGCGACCGCATCGCCGTGGAGATGCTGTACGACCCGGCGCGCCTGGATGACGCCGCGATCGGGCGGATGGGCGAGCACCTCGTTTCCATCCTGCGCGCCTTCGCCCACCACCCGGGGCAGCCGCTGGACCGGATCGAGCTCCTCTCCCCGCCCGAGCGCCATCACCTCCTCGAAGCGCTGAACCCTCCGGCCGCGCCCGGCACTCCGTCCCTCTCCATCCACGCCCGCTTCCAGGCACAGGCGGCGCGGAACCCCGACGCGGTCGCGGTGGTCTTCGGCGGCGAAGCGATCCGCTACGGCGAGCTGGACGCCCGCTCCACCCAGCTGGCGCGCCTCCTCCGCGCGCGCGGCGTGGGGCCCGAAACGCGGGTGGGCGTGTGCATGGAGCGCTCCCTCGAGCTGGTGATCGCCCTTCTCGCCATCCTCAAGGCCGGCGGGGCGTACGTCCCGCTCGACCCCGGGCATCCGCGCGAGCGCCTGGCGTTCGTGCTGGAAGACGCGGGGGTCTCGCACCTCCTCTGCCAGCGCCACCTGGCCGCGCGCCTCCCGGAGAGCTCCTCCGCCCCGCTGATCGCCGAGCCGCGCTGGGCCCAGGCCGCCGGGGAGAGCCCCGCGCCGGTGGACGCGCGGGTGGAGCCGCACGGGCTGGCGTACGTGATGTACACCTCGGGGAGCACGGGAACGCCCAAGGGAGTGGGCGTGGAGCACCGCGGCGTGGTCCGGCTGGTGTGCGGCGCGAGCTACGCCCGCTTCGGCCCCGGCGAGGTGTTCCTGCAGGCCGCGCCGCTCTCGTTCGACGCGTCCACGCTGGAGGTATGGGGCGCGCTCCTGCACGGCGCGCGGCTGGTGCTGATGCCTGCCGGCACCCCCTCGCTCGAGGCGCTGGGGCACGCCCTGCGTGAGCACGGGGTCACCACGCTCTGGCTGACCGCCGGCCTCTTCCACGCCATGGTTGACGAGCAGCTCGACGCGCTGGGCGGGGTGGCGCAGCTGCTGGCCGGCGGCGACGTGGTGCCGGTGGCGCAGGTCGCCAGGGTGCGCGAGCGCTTCCCCGCGCTGCGCCTGATCAACGGATACGGCCCCACCGAGAACACCACCTTCACCTGCTGCCACACCGTGGACGGCGGGTGGGCCGGCGGGCCGCTCCCCATCGGGCGGCCGATCACCGGCACGCGGGTCTACGTGCTCGACCCGGCGCTGCGGCTGGTGCCCGGGGGCGTGGCGGGCGAGCTGTACGCGGGCGGCGACGGGGTGGCGCGCGGGTACCTGGGCCGGCCGGGGCCGACGGCGGACCGGTTCGTTCCCGACCCCTTCGGCCGGCCGGGCGCGCGGATGTACCGCACGGGTGACCGGGTCCGCTGGCGCGCCGACGGCACGCTCGAGTTCCTGGGCCGCCTGGATGGCCAGGTGAAGCTCCGCGGCTTCCGCATCGAGCCGGGCGAGATCGAGGCCGCGCTGCGCCGCTGCGCGGGGGTGCGCGACTGCGTGGTGGCGGTGAGCGGCGACCCGGCCGGCGAGCGACGGCTGGTGGGGTACGTGGTGGGCGAGGCGGACGCGGACGCGTTGCGGGCGCAGCTGCGGCTGAGCCTGCCCGAGCACATGGTACCCGCCGCCTTCGTGGCGCTCGGCCGCCTTCCGCTGACCCCCAACGGGAAGGTGGACCGCAGGGCGCTTCCCGCACCGGGCGACGAGCGGGCGGAGGCGCACTACGCCCCGCCGCGGACGCCGGTGGAAGAGGTGCTGGCGGTGACCTGGGCCGAGGTGCTGCGCCGCGAGCGGGTGGGCGTGCACGACGACTTCTTCGCGCTGGGCGGGCACTCGCTGCTGGCCATGCGGGTGCTCTCGCGGGTGCGCGAGGCGCTGGGCGTGGAGCTGCCGGTGCGCGCGATCTTCGAGCGGCCGACCGTGGCGGGCGTGGCGCGGTGGGTGGAGGAGATCCGCCGGGCGGCGCTCCCCGTGCTTCCCCCCATCCTCCCGGTGGAGCACACGGTGCCGCCCCCGCTCTCGTTCGCGCAGGAGCGGCTCTGGCTGGCCGACCAGCTGGAGGGAGCCGGGGCGCTGTACAACATCCCGGTAGCGCGGCGGCTCGCGGGCACGCTCGACGTGGCCGCCCTGGAGCGCGCGCTGGGCAAGATCCTCCGGCGGCACGAGGCGTTGCGGACGGTGTTCCGCGAGGTGGATGGCGCGCTGGAGCAGGTGATCCTCCCGTCCACCGGGTTCACGCTGGCGGTGGAAGATCTCTCCGCGCTCCCCCCGGCCTGGCGCGAGGCCGGGGTGCTGGAACGCGCGGCCGGGGATGCGGCGGCGCCGTTCGACCTCTCCGCCGGCGCGCCCTTCCGCGCGCGGCTGCTGCGGCTGGGCGACGAGGAGCACGTCCTTCTCCTCTCCGTGCACCACGTCGCCAGCGACGGGTGGAGCATGGAGGTGCTGGCCCGCGAGCTGGGCGCGCTCTACGGCGCGTTCGCCGGCGGGCGCCCGTCACCCCTCCCGCCGCTGCCGGTGCAGTACGCCGACCACGCCGTGTGGCAGCGCGCGCACCTGTCGGGCGACGCGCTGGAAACCCACCTCGCGTACTGGCGGAAGCAGCTGGCGGGCGCGCCGGAGCTGCTGGCGCTCCCCACCGACCATCCGCGCCCGGCCGTGCCCACGCACCGGGGCGCGCGCGAGCGGACCGAGCTTCCCGCCGCGGTGGTGGAGCGGCTGCGGGCGCTGGGGCGAAGCGAGGGCGCCACGCTGTACATGGTGCTGCTGGGCACCTTCCAGGCGCTGCTCTCCCGCCACGGCGCGGGCGACGACGTGGTGGTGGGAAGCCCCGTGGCGGGGCGCACCCGGCGCGAGGTGGAGGAGCTGATCGGCTACTTCGCCAACACGCTGGTGCTGCGGACCGACCTCTCGGGAGACCCGTCCTTCCGCGAGGTGCTGCGGCGGGTGCGTGCGGCCACCCTGGGCGCGGCCGAGCACCAGGACCTTCCCTTCGACCGGCTCGTGGCGGAGCTGCGCCCCGGGCGCACCCCCAGCTACTCCCCCCTCTTTCAGGTCACCTTCACTCTGCAGGACCCCGAGCCCGCGGAGTGGAGCCTTCCAGGCGTGTGCGCGAGCGTGGTAGACCCCGGCGTACAGTTGGCCAAGTTCGACCTGCTGCTGGCGATGGACACCACGCCGCGCGGCCTGCGCGTGAGCCTGACGTACGCCACCGACCTGTTCGAGCGCGGCACCATCCGGCGGATGCTGGGCCACCTGGAACGCATCCTGGCCCAGGTCGCCGATGACGCGGACGTGCGTCTTTCCGCGCTGAAGCTGGTGGGCCCTGACGAGCGGGAGACGCTGCTGGCGGCCGGCCGCTCCACCGCGTCGTTCCCGGTCGCGGAGCGCCTGGACCAGCGGTTCGAGCGGCGCGCGGCGGAGCGGCCCCACGCGCCCGCCCTCACCTTCGAGGGGGAGACGCTGAGCTACAGCGAGCTGAACGCGCGCGCCAACCGGCTGGCGCACCGGCTGCGGGCGCTGGGCGTGGGGCCCGAAACGCGGGTGGGGATCGCACTGGAGCGCTCGGCCGAGCTGGTAGTGGCCATCCTGGCGGTGCTCAAGGCGGGCGGCGCCTACGTCCCGCTCGATCCGTCGTACCCGGCCGACCGCATTGCCTTCGTGCTGGACGATGCGGCCGTCCCCGTGCTGGTGACGGCGAGCCACCTGGCCGCGGGGCTCCCCTCCTTCCCCGGCACCACGCTGTGCATCGACGCCGAGGCCGGGGCGATCGCGCGGGAGAGCGGCGACGACCCGGGGGTGGAGCCGGGGCCCGGCGCGCTGGCCTACGTCATCTACACCTCCGGGTCTACCGGGAAGCCGAAGGGCGTGCAGGTCACGCACGCCAACGCCGTCCGCCTCTTCGACGCCACCGACGCGTGGTTCGGCTTCCGGGCCGACGACGTGTGGACGCTCTTCCACTCCTGCGCCTTCGACTTCTCGGTCTGGGAGCTCTGGGGCGCGCTGCTCCACGGCGGTCGGCTGGTGGTGGTCCCCTTCCTCACCACCCGCTCGCCGGAAGACTTCCACCGGCTGCTGGTGGACGAGGGCGTGACCATGCTCAGCCAGACGCCCAGCGCCTTCAAGCAGTTGGTGCAGGCCGACCTGGCTTCGGGGGTCGACCCCCGCGCCCTGGCCCTGCGCTGCGTGGTCTTCGGCGGCGAGGCGCTCGACCCGCAGTCGCTGCGGCCGTGGATGGAGCGGCACGGGGACGACCGGCCCCGGCTGGTGAACATGTACGGGATCACCGAGACCACCGTGCACGTCACCTACCGCGTGATCACCCGCGCCGACCTGGAGCGGCCGGGAAGCCCGATCGGCGTGCCGATCCCCGACCTCTCCCTCTACGTGCTCGACGCCACGCTGGAGCCGGTTCCCCCCGGCGTCGCCGGCGAATTGTTCGTGGGCGGCGCGGGGGTGGCGCGCGGGTACCTGAACCGTCCCGAGCTCACCGCCGAGCGCTTCGTCCGCGACCCCTTCTCGGCCGACCCCGCGGCGCGGCTCTACCGCACGGGCGACTTGGCCCGGCGGCGGGTGGATGGCGAGATGGAGTACCTGGGGCGCGCCGACCAGCAGGTGAAGATCCGCGGCTTCCGCATCGAGACGGGCGAGATCGAGGCGGTGCTGCTCGCGCACCCCTCCATCGCGTCCGCCGCCGTGGTCGCGCGCGACGACGGGGCGGGCGAGCGGCGGCTGGTGGCGTACGTGGTAGCCGCGTCCGGCGCGGCCGATCCCACGGTGGCGGAGCTGCGCGCGCACCTGGCCGGGGCGCTGCCCGACTACATGGTGCCGGCCGCCTTCGTCCCGCTCGGCGCGCTCCCGCTCACCGGCAACGGCAAGCTGGACCGCCGCGCCCTTCCCGCGCCCGAGGACGGCGCCGCCGCGGCGGGCGCCGGGAGCTACGTGGCGCCCGAGACCGCCGCCGAGGTGGAGCTGGCCGGCGTCTGGCGCGAGGTGCTGGGGGTGGAGCGGGTGGGGATCGACGACAACTACTTCGCGCTCGGGGGCGACTCCATGCGCAGCGTGCGACTGGTGGCCGCGGCGCGCCGGCGGGGGCTCTCCCTCTCCATCGCCCTGATCTACCGCCACCAGACCGTGCGCGGCCTGGCCGCCGCCGCCGGCCTGGCCGGTCCGCCCTCCCGTCACGCGGATCCGCCCGCCGGGGCGTTCGCCCTCCTCGATCCCGCGGCGCGTGCCGGTCTCCCTGACGACGTGGAGGACGCCTATCCGGTGAGCCAGGTGCAGCTCGGGATGCTCTACCACACCGAGCGCGACCCTGCCTCGCTCGCCTACCACGAGATCCTGGCCTACCGCGTCCACGCGCGCTTCGACGAGGCGGCCCTGCGCGAGGCGCTGCGCCGGCTAGCCGCGCGCCACCCCCTGCTGCGCACCTCGTTCGACCTGGCGGCCACCCCGGAGCCCCTCCAGCGCGTGCATCGCCATGTGGAGATCCCGCTGGAGGTGACCGACGCGAGGGCCCTGGAGCCGGACGCCCGCGACGCGTGGATGGAGCGGGAGAAGGGGCGTGGCTTCGACTGGGCCACGGCGCCGCTGGTCCGCTTCCACGCACACCTCCTCGCCGACGACGAGTTCCGGCTGGTGCTGGTGGAGCACCACGTGGTGCTGGACGGCTGGAGCGTGGCGTCGCTGATGACGGAGCTTCTCCGCACCTACGAAGCCCTGTGCGACGGCCGGGACGACCCCACCGGCGCGCCACCCGCCTCGTGCTTTCGCGACTTCGTGGCGCTGGAGCGCCAGGCGGTCACTTCCGCCGAGTCGCGCGACTTCTGGCGGCGGGTGGTCGACGGCGCCCCGGCGTCCGTGCTCCCGCCGCGCGACGACGACGGCCCGCCGCCGCCGGATGACGCCCCGTCGCTGGTCTTCGACCTTCCCGGCGCCGTGGGCGCCGGGCTGGGCCGGGTGGCGGCCGAGGCCGGCGTGCCGCTGAAGACGGTGCTGCTGGCCGTGCACCTGCGCGTCCTGGCGCTGCTCGGCGGGCGCGACGACGTGGTCACGGGATGCGTGACCAGCGGCCGCCTGGAAACCGAGGACGGCGACCGCGTGCTCGGCCTCTTCCTGAACACTGTGCCGCTCCGGGTGCGGATGCCCGAGGGGACGTGGCTGGACCTGGTGCGCCTCACTTGGGCCGCGGAAGAGGCGTTCCTCCCGCACCGCCGCTTCCCCCTAGCCGAGATCGTCCGCGAGGCAGGGGGGCACACCCCGTTCGATGTCGACTTCAACTTCGTCCACTTCCACGTCTACGACGCGCTGGCCGCCACCGGCGTGCGGATGGAGGGAGACCGCTTCTTCCAGAAGACCGAGACCCCATTGGTGGCCAACTTCGCGGTGAGCCCCGCCACCGGGCTGCTGCGGCTGCGGGTCGAGTACGACCCGGCCCGCCTGTGCGAGGCGCAGGTGCGCGCGCTGGGCGGATGGTACATCCGCGCCCTCGCCGCCGTGGCGGCCCGGCCCGGGGAGCGCTGGGACGCCGACGGCCTGCTGGCGGCAGTGGAGGATACCCCGCCGCAGCTGCCGGGCGCCGGACCGGCGGTGGAGCACGGAGCAACCCTTGCCCAAGCGTTCGAGCGGCGGGCGTGCCTCGCTCCCGATGCCGTCGCGGTGGTGGCCGACGGTGGCGCGCCGCTTACCTACCGGGAGCTGGACGGACGGGCGAACCGGCTCGCGCACCGCCTGCAGCGGCTGGGTGTGGGGCCCGAGGTGCGGGTGGGCGTCTGCCTGGAACGGGGTCCGGAGCTGGCGGCCGCCGTCCTAGGCGTGCTCAAGTCCGGGGGCGTGTACGTCCCGCTCGACCCCTCGCATCCGGCCGAGCGGACCGCCTTCGTCCTGGACGATTCTTCAATCCGGGTGGTGGTGACGAGCGCCGGTCTGGCCGCCGGGCTTCCCGGGCACCGGGACCGCGTCGTCGTCCGGCTGGACGCCGACGCCGACGAGCTCTCCGCCGAGCCCTGGTACGCTCCGCCGGGGGCCCCGCACCCTGAGGGCGCGGCGTACGTCCTCTACACCTCCGGCTCGACGGGGCGCCCCAAGGGCGTGGTCGTTTCCCACGGCGCGCTCCACGAGCACGCCGCCGCCGCGGCCGCGGCGTACGGGCTGGTGCCGGAAGACCGGGTGCTGGTGTTCGCCGCCATCTCCTTCGATCCCTCGCTGGAGCAGCTCCTCGCACCGCTCGTGGCGGGCGCGGCGGTGGGGTTCCGCGGCCCCGGCGTGTGGAGCCCGGCCGAGCTTGCCGACGCGGTGGAGCGGCTGAGTCTGACTGTCGTCGACCCGCCCACGGCGTACTGGCATGCCCTCGCCGCCGACGACGCGGCGCGGAGGCGTGTCCGCGCCGGGGTGCGCCTGGCGATCGTGGGGGGCGAGGCGCTGCAGCCGGCCACAGTCGCGGCCTGGCACGCCGAGCCCGGCACGGGGGAGCTGGCCAACGCGTACGGGCCCACCGAGGGGGTGGTCACCGCCACGCTCCACCGCACGCGGGCCGGCGACGGGGCGCGTGCGCGCGTCCCCATCGGGACCGTGCTGGCGGGGCGGGTGGCGCGCGTGCTGGACGCGAGGATGCGCCCCGTCCCCGACGGCGTTCCCGGGGAGCTGTGCCTGGGTGGCCCCGTGCTGGCGCGCGGGTACCAGGGGCTCCCCGCGACCACCGCCGACCGCTTCGTCCCGGACCCGTGCTCCACGGTCCCCGGCGCCCGGATCTACCGCACGGGCGACCGGGTGTGGCGGCGGGCGGACGGGACCCTGGAGTACCTGGGCCGTTTGGACGAGCAGGTGAAGATTCGCGGTTTCCGCGTCGAGCCGGGCGAGATAGAGGCCGTCCTGCGCCGGTATGCCGACGTCTCCGACTGCGTGGTCGTGGTTCAGGAGCACGGGCCCGGCGAGCGTCGGCTGGTGGCGTACGTGGTGGGTGATGCGGACGCGCAGGGGCTGCGGGCGCACCTGCGGCGGAGCCTCCCGGAGCACATGGTGCCGGGTGCCTTCGTGCCGCTGGACGCTCTACCCCTCACTCCCAACGGCAAGGTGGACCGTCGGGCGCTGCCGGTCGCGGCCACGGCAGGCACCGAGGAGGCGTTCCTCGGGCCGCGCGACTCGCTGGAACTCCGGCTCACGCACCTGTGGGAGGAGTTGCTGGAAGTGCGGCCGGTGGGCGTGCGGGACGACTTCTTCGCGCTCGGGGGGCACTCGCTCCTCGCGCTGCGTCTCCTCGCGGCGGTGGAGCGGCTCACCGGCAGGCGGGTGCCCATGGGTGCCCTGCTCGCCGAGCCCACCGTCGAGCGGCTGGCCCGCGCGCTGCGCGGCGAGGCGCTCCCGGCGGCCGGGCCGCTGGTGCCCATCCAGCCGGCCGGGGGCGAGCGGCCGCTCTTCCTGGTGCACCCCGCAGGGGGCAACGTGGTTTCGTACGCCGCGCTGGCCCGGCACCTGGGCCCGGGCTTCCGCGTCTACGGCTTCCAGTCGCGCGGGCTCGAAGACGGCGAGCTCCCCCACGGGCGGCTGGAGGAGATGGCGGACGACTACCTGGCCGCCGTCCGCGCCATCCAGCCCGAAGGGCCGTACCGCCTGGGCGGCTGGTCGATGGGCGGCGTGGTAGCCTTCGAGATCACGCGCCGGCTGGAAGCGGCGGGCGAACGCGTGGAGCTGCTCGCCCTGGTCGACTCGCGCCCGCCTGGCGGCGATGCCGCCGCGGCCGACCCTGACGACGCCGTCCTCCTCCAGGCGTTCGTAAGCCACCTGGGGCTGGTGCCGGGCCCGATCGCCCTCCCGCCCGAAGTACCGGGCTCGCCCGCCGGCGGCGAGCGGCTGTGCCGGGCCTGGGAGGCGGCGCGCGCGGCCGACCTGGTGCCGCCGGGGATGGGGCTCGACTGGTTCGAGCGGCTGTGGACGGTGTTCCGCGCCAACGTGGCGGCCACCGCGCGCTACCGCCCCGACCTGTGCGCGTCGGACCTCCTGCTGGTGCAGGCGCGCGAGCGCGCGGCCGCGGCCACCGGCGAGCGCGCCCGCTGGGAGGCACTCACCCGTGGCGCCGTGCGCACGGTGACCATCGGCGGCGACCACTTCTCCGTGGTCCGCGAGCCCCACGTGCGCGAGCTCGCGTCCGTCCTCGCCGATGCCCTTGCCGAGGCGGCGCCGGATGGCCGGCGGGTAGACCCAGGCGCGGCCGGCGAGTGACGAAGTGCGAGAGTCCCAGAGTGCGAGAGTGCGGAAGTGCGGTGTGAACGATCCACGTCCGCGTCCCTGGTGATCGAGGCGGGGGCCGGGTGGGGCGAATGACTGGCGGGGCAACCGCCCGCTCACACGAGCGCGGTACCCGTATCGAAAACCACGAACAGCCTGGGAAGCCGATGGACACGCTTGCAGTGGAGATCCCCACGTCCCCTCTCTCCGACCCTCTCTCCGTGACGGCGGGTCCCGCGTTCTCCGACGACTCCGGCGCGCCGTCCACGCTGGCCGGCATCCTCCATCACGCCGCGGAATGCGCCGCGCCGGGAGAGGTGATCCAGCTCTCAGCCGCCGGTGACGAGACGGTGCTCGGCTACCGCGAGATCCGCCACCGCGCCGAGTGCGTCCTTGGCGGCCTGCGCGCGCTCGGCGCGGTGGCGGGCGACGAAATCATCCTGCAGGCCGAGACGGCCGATGCGTTCGTCCCGGCCTTCTGGGCGTGCATCCTGGGCGGCTTCACGGCCGTTCCCACTGCCGCCGTGGGCGAACACGCGGGGGCGGCGCAGGCCGCCCGCCGCCTGCGTGACGTTTGGACGGCGCTCGATCGCCCGCTCGTCATTGCTGGTGAGGGGCTCGACCAGCCCGCGCGCGACGCGCTGGGCGCCGGCCCGCGCGTGGCCCCGCTGGCGGCGCTCGCCGCGCACGCGCCCGACGCGGCGTGGCACCCCTGCGACCCCGGCGCGGTGGCGCTGCTGATGCAGAGCTCCGGCACCAGCGGGCGGCCGAAGCTGATCCAGCGCACGCACCACAACCTGCTGCGCGTTTGCCACGGCAGCATGGGGCTGGCCGATACCCGCGGGCTCGCCTTCCTCAACTGGTTCCCGCTCGACCACAACGCGGGAATGTCGGCCACGCTCACGCTCCTGGCCGCGGGCGAGCGGCAGGTGCACCTGCGCACGCGCGACATGCTCGACGACCCGCTGCGCCTCCTCGACGCCGTCCACCGCCACCGCGTGACCCACACCGGCGGGACCAACTACTCGCTGGGGCTGCTCAATGCGCGCCTCGACGAGGCGGGCGGCCGCGCGTGGGACCTCTCCTGTGTGGAAAGCTTCGTCGTGACCGCCGAGCCCGTGGTCGCGCGCACCCTGCGCGCCTTCGTGGAGCGGGTGTCGCCCCACGGGCTGCGGCCTGGCGCGCTCCGCGCCACCTATGGGATGACGGAGGTGGGGGGGATCACACGGCTCGTCGCGCCGCCCCTCGGCGAGGACGGGGGAGACGACGCGTTCGTGGCCGCCGGGAGCCCGTATCCCGGGATCTCGGTGCGCGTGGTCGACGGCGGCGGACGCGTCGTACCCGAGGGGTGCGCCGGGCGGATCCAGGTGCGGGGCGAAACGGTCACGCCGGGCTACGCGCGCGATCCCGAGCAAACGCACGAAAGCTTCACGCCAGACGGCTGGTTCGACACTGGCGACGCCGGCATCCTCCGCGCCGGCACGCTCACCATCACCGGGCGCGAGAAGGACATCCTGATCGTCAACGGGCTCAACATCCCCAGCCAGGAGGTGGAGGCGGCGGTCGAGGAGATCGACGGGGTGGCGCGGGGGTGCACCGCCGTCTGCGCGGTGCGCGTCGCCGGGCGCGACTCCGACGCGGCCGCCGTCTTCCTCCACACTCCGCTTTCCGACGCCGCCCGCAGGGCCGCGCTCCGGCGCGAGGTGCGGCGGGTGGCCGCCTCGCGCTTCGGCCTCACCGTGGCGCGCGTCCTCCTCGTGGGGCGCGAGCAGATCCCCCGCACCGGGACGGGGAAGATCCAGCGCGCGGTGCTGCGCCGCCGGCTCGACGAGGGCGGCTTCGCGGCGGCCGTCGCCGAGGACGCCGACACCGGCGGGGGCGAGGGATACGCGGCGCCGCGCACGGCGCTGGAGCGGGAGATCTGCGCCGTCTGGGCCGATGCCCTGGGTGTCGACCGCGTCGGCATCCACGACGACTTCGTGGGCCTGGGCGGGCACTCGCTCCTGGCGGGCCGGATCGCCGCGCGGGTGCGCGCCGTCTCGGGCACGGACATCCCGCTGGGGCTGGTCTTCGAGCATCCCACGGTGGCGGGGCTCGCCGCCGCGGTCGAGGCGTGGCGTCTCGACGGACCGCCGTCCGCCGGGACGGAGCCGCGGGCGCCGGGGGAGGGGCCGCTCCCGGTCTCCTTCGCCCAGCAGCGGCTCTGGTTCATCGACCGGCTGCAGCCCGGCGGCACCGCCTACAACCTCTCGCGCGCCCTGCGGCTCAGGGGGGCACTGGACGTCGCCGCCCTGGAGGGCGCGCTGGGCGAGATCGTCCGCCGGCACGAGGCGCTGCGCACGACCTTCGCCGAGATAGACGGCGTCCCCGCGCAGGTGATCGCGCCGTTCGTCTCCTTCGCCCTCCCCGTGGAGGACCTGTCGCCGCTCGACGCGGCGGCGCGCGCGGCGATCGCGGCGCGGCGGGTGAGCGAGGAGGCCGCGTTCCCCTTCGACCTCTCCGCCGGCCCGCTCTTCCGCGCCCGGCTCCTGCGCCTTGGGGCGGACGAGCACGTCCTCGTCCTGGCCCTGCACCACATCGCCGGCGACGGGTGGTCGATCGGCGTCCTGTACCGCGAGCTCGAGGCGCTGTACGCCACCTTCGCGCGCGGCGAGCCCTCGCCCCTCCCCGCGCTCCCGCTCCGCTACGCCGACCACGCCATGCGGCAGCGCGCCGAGCTCGCCGGCGAGGGGCTGGAGCGGCCGCTGGCGTGGTGGAGGGAGCGGCTCACCGGGGCCCCCGCGCTGCTGGAGCTGCCCACCGACCGGCCGCGCCCGGCGGTGCAGAGCCACCGCGGCGGCGTCCTCCGCTTCGCCCTTCCGGCGGAGCTGGGCTCCCGGCTCGCCGCCGTGGGGCGCGAGGAAGGAGCGACGCTCTTCATGACCCTGCTGGCCGCCTTCCAGCTGCTGCTGTCCAGGTACAGCGGCCAGGACGACGTGGTGGTGGGGACGCCGGTGGCGGCGCGGACCCGGCCGGAGCTGGAGGGGATGATCGGCTTCTTTGCCAACACGCTGGCGCTGCGCACCGACCTCTCCGGCGACCCCACCTTCCGCCAGCTGCTGCGGCGGGTGCGCGAGGCCACCTTGGGGGCGTACGCGCACCAGGAGCTCCCCTTCGAGAAGCTGGTGGAGGAGCTGCGGCCCGAGCGCAGCCTGGGACATTCGCCGCTCTTCCAGGCGATGTTCACGCTGCAGAACGCCACGGGCGCGCTCCCGGCTCTCCCCGCGATCGAGACGGACCCGCTGCGCGCCGACAGCGGCGCGGCGCTCTTCGACCTCGCTCTCCAGGTGGCGGAGGAGGGTGGCGAGTTGCGAGGACGGCTGGAGTACGCCGCCGACCTCTTCGACCACGCCACGGCCGAACGGATCGCCCGCCACCTGCGCGTGGTGCTGGAGGCGATCGCGGCCGCGCCCGAGACCCGCCTCTCCGCTCTGCCGATGCTGGGCGAGGCCGAGCGGCGCACGGTGCTGGAGGAGTGGAACCGGACGGAGACGGACTACCCCACCGACCTGTGCATCCACCACCTCTTCGAGGCGCAGGCGGAGCGGACGCCCGAGGCGGTGGCGGTGACGTACGAGGGGGTGTCGCTCACCTACCGCGCGCTGGACAAGCGCGCGAACCGGCTGGCGCGCCACCTGGCCCGCCTGGGCGTGGGTCCCGAGGCGCGGGTGGCGGTCTGCCTGGAGCGCGGGGTGGAGATGGTGGCCGCCCTCCTGGGCGTGCTGAAGGCGGGCGGGGCATACGTCCCCCTCGACCCGGCGTATCCCGCCGAGCGCCTGGCCTTCACCCTCCGCGACTCCGGCGTTGCGGTGCTGCTGACCCAGGAGTCGCTGCGCGCGGCGCTCCCGCTCCCCGCGGGCGCGCGGGTGGTGAGCGTCGACGGCGCGGCGGCGGAGATCGCCGGGGAGAGCACCGCCCGTCCGCCGAGCGGCGCCGGGCCGCGAAGCCTGGCCTACCTGATCTACACGTCGGGGAGCACGGGCGTCCCCAAGGGAGTGGCCGTCCCGCACGGCGCGCTGGTGAACTTCCTCCACTCGATGCGGCGGGAGCCGGGGCTCGCGGCGGACGACGTGCTGCTGGGCGTGACCACCCTCTCCTTCGACATCGCCGCGCTCGAGATCTTCCTCCCCCTCTGCGTGGGCGGCCGCGTGGTGGTGGCCGGCCGCGAGACGGCCACCGATCCCCGCCTCCTCGCGGAGCTGATCCATGCCAGCGGCGCCACGGTGCTGCAGGCCACCCCCTCCACCTGGCGGATGCTCCTGGCCGGGGGATGGGCGGGCGACGCGCGGCTGCGGGCGCTGTGCGGGGGCGAGGCGCTGGACGCGGAGCTGGCCGCGCGGCTGCGCCCGCACGTGGCGGAGCTGTGGAACCTGTACGGGCCGACGGAGACGACCGTCTGGTCCACCGTGCAGCGCGTGGACGGCAACGGCACCCCCGCGGTGGGCCGGCCGATCGCGAACACGCGCGTGTACGTGCTGGACCGGGGGCTCCAGCCGGTGCCCCCGGGCGTGGTCGGCGAGCTGTACATCGCGGGCGACGGCGTGGCCCGGGGATACCTCGGCCGCGCCGCCCTGACCGCGGAGCGGTTCGTGCCGGAGCCGCACGGAGGCGCGGGAGGCTCGCGGATGTACCGCACCGGCGACCTGGCCCGGCAGCGGGCGGACGGCACGGTGGAGTACGTGGCACGCGCCGACCACCAGGTGAAGGTGCGCGGGGTCCGGATCGAGCCGGGGGAGATCGAGGCGGCGCTGGCCGCGCACCCGGCGGTGCGGCAGGCGGTGGTGACGGTACGCGAAGACGCCCCGGGAGACCGGCGGCTGGTGGCGTACGTGGTGGCGGCGGACGGAGGGAGCCCGGGCGCGGACGAGCTGCGCGAGCACCTGCGGCTGCGCCTGCCGGACGCGATGGTGCCGGGCGCGTTCGCCGCCATGGAGTCGCTCCCGCTGACCGACAACGGCAAGCTGGACCGCAAGGCGCTCCCCGCCCCGGACTACGCCGCCTCGGACGAGGGCCACGCCGCGCCGCGCACCGTGGTGGAAGAGGTGCTCGCAGCGATCTGGGCCGAGGTGCTGCGGTTGAAGCGGGTGGGGGTGCGGGAGCGGTTCTTCGACCTGGGCGGCCACTCGCTGCTGGGTACCCGGGTGGTTTCGCGCGTCCGCGAGGCGCTGGGCGTGGAGCTGCCGCTGCGGTCGCTCTTCGAGACGCCCACCGTGGCGGATCTGGCCGCGCGGGTGGAAGAGCTGCGCCGCGAGGGCGCGCCCGTTCTCCCGCCGGTGGAGCCCGCGGGGCACGACGGGCCCGCGCCGCTCTCCTTTGGCCAGGAGCGGCTCTGGTTCCTCGACCGGCTGAGCCCGGGGAGCGCCGTCTACAACCACCCGGTGGCGCTGCGGCTCACCGGCACGCTGAACGTGCCGGCGCTGGAGCGCGCGCTGGGCGAGATCGTGCGCCGCCACGACGCGCTGCGCACCACCTTCGTGGAGGTGGACGGCACCCCGGCACAGGTGGTGGCGCCCTTCGCCGGCTTCGCGCTCCCGGTGGAAGACGTCGCCGGCGCAGACAGGAACGCGCGCGAGGCCGAGGCCGCCCGCCGCGCGGACCAGGAGGCGGCGCGGCCGTTCGACCTGGCCGCGGGGCCGCTCTTCCGCCCGCGGCTGCTGCGGGTGGATGACCGGGAGCACGTCCTCCTCCTCTGCATGCACCACGTGGTGGCGGACGGGTGGAGCCTGGGCGTGCTCTTCGGCGAGCTGCGGACGCTGTACGAGGCGTTCGGCGCCGGTGCCGAGACGCCGCTGGCCGAGCCGGCGCTGCAGTACGCCGACCACGCCGCCTGGCAGCGCCGTCACATGCACGGCGAGGTGCTCGACCGACAGGCGAGGTGGTGGAAGGAGCGGCTGGCGGGCGCCCCGGCGCTCCTGGAACTCCCGGCCGACCGTCCCCGCCCGGCGGTGCAGACGTACCGCGGCGCATGGGAGCGGGTGGAGCTCCCCGCCGAGCTGCTTGAGCGGCTGGAGGCGCTGGGCCGCGCGGAGGGCGCCACCCTCTTCATGGTGCTGCTGGGCGCCTGGCAGATGCTCCTGGCGCGCTACGCCGGGACGGATGACGTGGTGGTGGGCACCACCATCGCCGGGCGCACGCGCCGCGAGGTGGAGGCGCTGGTCGGCCTCTTCATGAACACCTTGGCGCTGCGCACCGACCTCTCCGGCGACCCTGGCTTCCGCGAGGTGCTGCGGCGCGTGCGGCGGATGACGCTGGACGCGTACGACCACCAGGACGTGCCGTTCGAGCGGGTCGTGGCCGAACTGCAGCCGGAGCGGACGATGAGCCACACGCCGCTCTTCCAGGTGCTCTTCGAGCTGCACAACACCGGCGGCGCCGCCCCGGCGCTCCCCGGGCTCGACGTTCGCCCCATGGTGGCCGCGAACTCCACCGCCAAGTACGACCTGACGCTCTCGCTGGCCCCCTCGGCCGGCGGGCTGCGGGGGT
>DASQLJ010000834.1:0-9319 GCA_035630095.1 Longimicrobium sp. | reverse complement strand
TTGTGGTGGTCCACGTCCTTCAGCACCACCTCGGCGGCGGCGCGCACGGCGCCCAGGTCCACCAGGTAGCCGGTGGCGGGGTCGGGCTCGCCTTCGACGGTGATGTCGAGGTCGTAGTTGTGCCCGTGCCAGTTCGGGCTGTTGCACGGGCCGAAGATGCGCCGGTTCTCCTCGTCGGAGAGCGCGGGGTTGTGCAGGCGGTGCGCCGCGTTGAAGTGCACCCGCCGGGTCACGCGGACGGTCGGCACGCCGGATCTCCCTGGGCTGGCGTGTGAAAAAGGCCAGCCCCGAGGTGAATCGAGGCCGGCCTGAAATCGGAAACGGCGGGGAGGATTCTGAAGCCGTGTGTGAGACACGTTGGGTGCCTCCCCCGCGAGCGTCCGCCTTCCCGCGCGGGGCGTGGCGTCGGCCGTAGAAGAAGGCCCCGGCTTCTGAACTGTCGGCTCAGAGATGGTTCTCCCCGCCACTTCCGAAGGGTGAAACTATAGCAACCGCCCCGGTTGGGGTCAAGACGACGACGCGCGCCAAACATCGAGCGCGAGGAGGGGATGGACAGACCGTTTCCGCTGTATATATTGTCACTTCGTTCATGATCAGGAGATCACCGACAATGCGCAGCACACTTCCCGTTCCGCGAAAACCACCCGTGCGCCCCACGCCCGCCGAGATCTTCCAGCGGCTGTCGCGCGACGGCCACCGCATCACCAGCAGCCGCCGCGCGGTGATCCAGGCGCTGCACGCGGCGGGCGGCGCCGTGACCGTGCGCGAGCTGCACGAGGCGCTGGGCCGCGACGCCGACCTGGTGACCGTCTACCGCACCCTCGGCTGGCTCGCGGAGCTCCGGGTGGCGCGCAAGCTGGCCACCGGCGGCGGCGCCGAGCGCTTCGAATTGACGGGCGAAGGCGAGCACACGCACCACCTGTGCTGCCGCGGGTGCGGCCGCGTGTTCACCGTGCCGGCGTGCCCGCTCGACGCCGCCGTGTTCAACCGGATCCGCCGCGAGCACGGCTTCCACGTCTCCGACCACGCCGTCACCTTCCACGGCACCTGCGCCGACTGCTCCACCGCCTGACGGCCGCCGCGCCGCGCCCATCGCCGATCCATCGTCCGAGCCGCGACACCCTCACCCCGCCCGCTCGATCCGCGTCATCAACCCACCCGTCAACCCACCCGTTCCACACTTCCAAGGCAGACGAATAAGCAGTCGGCAGATGCGACGCGGGCGCGCCTCGACCGGGCCGCGTGGGACGGATCCGCGTGCCGCCGCGGGACGTGCCGCGGGTGCGCGTCCTGCCCGCCCCGCGGCGAGCGGTTAGATTCCACGCGTGGCACCTGGGCCACCACCCTCCCGCACCTCGAAAGGACCATGGGCGGACTCGGGCTGGAAATCGCGCTGATCCTAGTGCTGATCGTGCTGAACGGCGTCTTCGCCATGTCGGAGATCGCGGTGGTCTCGTCGCGGCGCGCGCGGCTGCAGGAGCGCGCCGAGGCCGGCGACGCGGGCGCGCGGCGGGCGCTGGCGCTCACCCACGAGCCCACGCGCTTCCTCTCCACCGTGCAGATCGGGATCACGCTGATCGGCACGCTGGCCGGCGCCTTCGGCGGCGCCACCCTCGCCGAGGAGCTCGCGCCGTGGATCGCGCGGTGGCCCACGCTGGCGCCGTACTCGCACTCACTGGCGTTTGCGGCCGTGGTGGTGGTGATCACCTACCTGTCGCTGGTGATCGGCGAGCTGGTGCCCAAGCGCATCGGCCTGAACGCCCCCGAGACCATCGCCGCCGCCGTGGCCGGCCCGATGAACGTGGTGTCGATCCTCGCCGCGCCGGCGGTGAAGCTGCTCACCGTGAGCACCGAGCTGCTGCTGCGCCTGCTGCGCGTGCGCAAGTCGGACGACGCGGGGGTGAGCGAGGCCGAGATCTCGGTGATGATGGAACAGGCCACCCAGGCCGGCGTGTTCGACGAGGAGGAGCAGGAGCTGGTGGAGCGGGTGTTCTGGCTGGGCGACCAGCGGGTGGGCGCCGTGATGACCCCGCGCCACCGCCTGGTGTGGCTGGACCTGCAGGACCCGCCGGAGGAGAACTGGCGCCGGATGGTGGAGCACCGCCACTCGCGCTACCCGGTGTGCGACGGCGGGCTCGACGCGATGCGGGGGATGGTGTCGGTGAAGGACCTGTGGGCCGCGCGGCTGGCCGCCCAAGCGGTGGTGCTGGCGGAGCACGCGGTGCCGCCGCTGTACATCCCCGGCAGCACGCGGGCGCTGCACCTGCTGGAGCGCTTCCGCGAGAGCGGCGTGCACGTGGCCGTGGTGGTGGACGAGTACGGCGGGGTGGAGGGGCTGGTGACGCTGAACGACCTGCTGCAGGAGATCGCGGGCGACCTGACCGTGGCCGGCAGCGGCTCGCCGCCCGTGGTGCGCCGCGACGACGGCTCGCTGCTGGTGGACGGCTCGTACCCGATCGACGACTTCCGCGAGGCGCTGGAGCTGCCCGAGCGCCGCGGCGAGCCGCGCGAGTACCGCACGGTGGGCGGCCTGGTGTTCACCCTGCTGGGCCACGTCCCCACCCCCGGCGAGCACGTGGACCACGAGGGCTGGCGCTTCGAGGTGATGGACATGGACGGCAACCGCGTCGACAAGGTCCTCGCCACCCGCAACACCCCGGCGGAGTTGTAGATCCGCGGCCTATCCCAGAATGCTCCTCCGAGTGTTTGATCCTGCAACGGCATGAAGACCGCTGACGCGAGAGCCCCGCTTCCGGGAAGGGAGCGGGGCTCTCTCGTCGTGACGCGGAGATCGCCTATGCGGCGGATCGGGCGGACTCCGGAACCACGCCCATCTTGGTCTCGGCCAACGCCGCCTGCTGGTGGATATATTCCACGAATTCGCTCGGCGACATGTGCTTCGTTTCCTCGTACATCTGGTCTCGGATCGCCCGGACCATCTCAACCGCCTTGATCTCGGTCTTCTCCATGCGTCGTCACCTCCCGAGGCGAATGGATTGCGAGTGACTTGTAGCCCTGCTCAAGGTTCACGGCGTTGAACAGGCGGATCTTGTCGAACCGCACGATGTGCTTGAAGTTCCAGCTCACAAGCAGATCGGCATCAGCCACGGTCGCGAGCGCAATGTGCATCATGTCGCTCTGATACCTGTTGCCGAGCACGGCGTGCGCCTGGTAGGCGCTGAAGAGCTGCCGCGCCTCGTCGTCCGTCACGATAAACTCGGCACCCCAACCCTGCAGATCCTGACGCATATTCCGCACGCGCTCAGGCGCACGCCCCAGTTCGGCCGCGAGCAGGTCTGACAGCACGGGAATGAACCTCCCGCTGCGAAAGTCGTCCATCAACCCGTTCGACCAGGGCTGGAACTCCGGCTCGAAGCACCCGCCCAGCACGGACGTGTCGACGTACACCCGGGGAGTCTTCATCCGTCGAATCTAATCAGGACACCGCTCACATTCCAGACGGTCGTATCGCGTGAATACGAGAGCCCCGCTTCCGGGAAGGAGCGGGGCTCTTCGCGTGAGGCGTGGACAACGCTCAGCGCGACAGCTTGCGCACGCCCCACGCCAGCAGCGCGAGCGCGCCGGAGACGCAGATCATCGCGGGGCCGGTCGGCAGGTCGTAGGGGACGGAGAGGGTGAAGCCGGCGACGGCGGCGACCAGGGCGGAGACGATCGACCAGGTGAACACGCCGGCCATCCCCCGCCCCAGCAGGAGCCCGGTGACCGCGGGGAGCACCAGGAAGTTGAACACCAGCATCACGCCCGCGAACTGCATGGCGAAGGCGATCACCAGGCCCAGGGTCAGGTAGAGCAGCACGTTCCACGCGCCCACGCGGTAGCCGAGCGTGCGCGCCGTCTCGCGGTCGAACGAGACGAAGAGGAACTCCTTGTAGAAGAGGACGTGCAGCAGCAGCACGGGCACCGACACGCCCAGCAGCACCAGCGTGTCCTTGCGCGTGATCCCCAGGATGTTGCCCTGCAGGAAGATGTCGTGCGCCTCGCCGGTGCTGGCCTTGGCGATCAGCACGATCCCCACGGCCGCCGCCACCGCGTAGGTCACGCCGATGGTGGCGTCGGGCGGCACCGGGCCGCGGCCGCCGCCCTCGGCGCCGAAGAAGAGCGCGCCGGCCAGCGTCACCACCAGCGCCATCGTCACCGGGTGCTCGCCCAGCGCCGACATCGCCCCGAAGCCCGAGAGGAAGAGCGCCAGCGCGATCCCCGCCGAGGAGAGCTGCGCCAGCGCCGCGCCCACGAACACGATGCGGCGCAGCACCACGTACACCCCCAGCACCGAGCAGGCGAGCGCGATCACCAGCGCGCCGTAGAGCGACTCGCGGAAGAGGAGGACGGCGTCAAACACGGCGCGCGTCTCCCTGCGCGAAACGCCGCGCCAGCACGATGCGGTGCCCCTCGAACGAGTCGACCTCCACGGGGATGCCGTACATCTCGCTCAGCACCGGCTCGGTCATGATCTCGTCCACCGCGCCGATGCGGAAGCCGCCGCTCACCACCAGCGCGATCCGCTGCACGTAGTTGGCGACCTCGTTCAGCGCGTGGCTCACCATCACGGCGGTGATGCCGTCGCGCTCGTGCAGCTCGCGCACGAGCCCCAGGATCTGCGTGGTGGAGACCAGGTCCATCCCGTTGGTGGGCTCGTCGAGCACCAGGATGTTGGGCTCGCCCACCAGCGCCCGGGCGATCAGCACGCGCTGCTTCTGCCCGCCGGACAGGTCGCGGAGCTGCCGCCGGGCCAGCTCGGGGATCCCCACGTGCTCCAGCGCGTGCATCGCCCGCGCCCGGTCGTCCTTCCCCGGCCGGCGCCCCAGGCCGATGCGGTCGTAGCGCCCCATCAGCACCACGTCCAGCACCTCGAGCGGGAAGTTGTAGTCCACCTGGTCGCGCTGCGGCACGTAGCCGAAGCGCAGCCCGGGCGCGCGGATCACGTCGCCCTGCAGCGGCTTGAGCGTACCCAGCAGGGCGCGCAGCACCGTGGTCTTCCCCGCCCCGTTGGGGCCCACCATCCCCAGGAAGTCGCCCTCGTCCACCGAGAACGTGAGGTCGGTGAGGACCGCGCGGCGGCCGTAGCCCAGCGCCGCGCGGTCGAAGGTCACCAGCGCGGTCATCTCACCGCCGCGGCGAGCTGCGCCACGTCGTGCTGCATGAGCTGGATGTAGTCGGTGATGGTGCGCACGCCGCCCACCGAGGGCGGCAGCACCAGCACGCGGGCGCCGGTGCGCTGGGCCACGAAGTCGGCCGTGCGCCGGTCGTAGTAGGGCTCCATCACGATCACCCTGGCCCCCGTGCGGCGCATGGTGGCGATCAGCCCGGCCAGGTGGCTGGGCGAGGGCGGAACGCCGGGCTTGGGCTCCATGAAGCCCACGATGTTCATCCCGTTGTAGGCCGCGAAGTAGCGCCAGCTGGTGTGCCACGCCACCACCGGCTTGCCGCGGATCGCCGCGATCTGCGGCGCCCAGGCGCGCTCGGCGGCGTTCAGGCGCGCCTCCCACGCCGCGTAGTTGCGCGCGAAGACCGGCGCGTCGGCCGGGGCCAGGCGGCTGAAGCGGTCGCGGAAGAGCCGGGCGATGCGGCGCCCGTTCTCCGGATCCAGCCAGTAGTGCGGGTTGCCGGCCGCGTGCACGTCGCCCTGGCTGCGGTCCACGCTGCCGGTGGGGCGGTCGAGCACGCGGATGGCGGTGGACACGTCGAGGTAGCCGGTGCCGCCCTGGCGGATGCGCGGGTTGCGCGCCCCCTGCACCAGCACCGGCATCCATCCCACCTCCAGGTCCAGCCCCACGAACGCGAACACGTCGGCGTTGCGGAGCTGGAGGATGAAGCTGGGCTTGGCCTCCACGAAGTGCGGGTCCTGGTATCCCTCGCTGATGTGCACCACCTGGCAGCGGTTCCCGCACACCTCGCGGGCCAGGTCGCCCAGGTCGGTGGTGCTGGTCACCACCCGCAGCGGCCGCTGCGCCGCGGCGGGCCCGGCCAGCGCCAGCAGCCCGGCGGCGAGCATCGCGGTCCTTCTCAGATTTATGTGCATCGTCCGTCTCCTCGCACGAAAGAAAACTCGTTCTTCAGGGCCCGTCGCCCGTCCCACCGGCGGCGGGGAAACGCCCGACGGTGGATCAGAACGGATGCGGCTTGTGCGGCCCCAGCGCGAAGGTGGCCTGCAGCAGGATGCGGTTCACCCCCTCGCCCAGCGCCGGGTTCAGCCGCTCGAACGCCGCGGTGAGCTTGCTGAACTCGCTGGGGAAGAACTGCAGGTAGCCGCTGGCCGCCGTCAGCGCGTCGCCGGCGGAGGTCGGGTCCTCGACCCAGTCGTAGCGCGCGCCCACGAAGGTGCGCCGCGAAAGCTGGTAGCGGCCGAAGGCGTAGGCGCCGGTGAAGCCGCGCCGCGGCCCCTCGAAGGTCGCGGTGGTGCCGTCGGGGAGCTGCACCGTCTCGCCCGGGTCCTTGTTGAGCTGGCGCATCACCTCGCCCTGCACGATCAGCGAGCGGTAGAGCCCCTGCCGCAGCGGGCGCCAGCGGTAGGTGAGGTCGGCGCCCACCGTGGTCTGCCGCGTGGCGAAGGCGTTGACCTCGTCGCCCTCGTCCAACGCGAGCGGGTGGGCCACCTTGCCGGTCATGGCGCTGAAGCTGAGCTCCACGTTGGCCGCCTCCGACAGGTCCACGTAGTTGCGCAGCCGGGCCGAGTAGCCCAGCCCGCTCAGGCGCCGGTTCACCGGCTCGGCCGTGCGCAGCTCCTCTTCCGACTCGAAGGCCAGGCGGTCCACCACCGTGGCCTGCAGCTCCTGGTAGAAGCCCAGGGGAGAGAACACGCGGCTGGCGTACAACCCCGTCCCCTTCAGCCCCTCGGGGCCGAGGAAGGTCTGGATCACGTGGGGATACTCCACCGTGTGCAGGTCGTGCCGGTGGGTGGTGGTCTGCTTGCCGAAGGGCATCAGGAAGCGCCCGATGCGCGCTTCCAGCGCCCACGGGAGCGAGGTGGTGGTCAGGTACGCCTGCTCGATGGCGATCCCTTCCAGGTCGCTGATCCCCAGGAACACGTCGCCGCGGAAGTAGGGGTCCACGGCGGCCTGGATGGCGATCTCCACCTCGCGCACGCCGAAGCGCTCGCCGCCTTCCTGCGTGCTCCCCTCGGGCGAGAGGTCGGCCACGAAGTCGCCGACCACGCTGATGTCGGGGAGGAGGCGCTGCACGGGGCCGGCGGCGGCTCCGGCGGTGGCGGGCGAGGTATCGCCGCGGGCCTGCATCGCCTCGAGCTCGCGCACGATGGCGGCGCTGTCGGCCGCGGCGGCGGAGTCGCGCGCGGCCGGGGTGCGCGTGCTGTCCTGCTGCGCGGCCGCGCCCTCCCGCAGGAGGAGCACGAGCGCGACGGAACAGAGGGTCGTTCTCATGGATGGGTCGGGGTACGATGTCTCGTTCGCGAGCTCCGGCCAGTCCGGAGCCGCTGCATTCGCCTGCCCCGCGTGCCGCCGATGGGCGGGAGCGCGTTCGCCGGATGTACGGCGGAACGGCTCACGCGGCCCTGGACCGGTGGGACGCGGCGCGCACCCGGCGGCACGTACCTCGGCCGCGGGTGGTGCTGTCTAGACGATGGAGACTGGGGGGGCGCGCGCGTTGGGGCCCGAGCGGGCGGGCGCGGCGTGGAGCGTGGCGAGCGGGGCGGCCGGCGCCGCGGCGCGGGCGGCCGTGAGCACGGGCGACGGGGCCGCTTCGGGAAGCGGCCGGCCGTGCGCCACCAGGCACACGGCGCACGCCTGCTCGTCGTGCGGGGCAAGGGTGAGCTCGTTGCGCTCGCCCGAGATACCGGGAAGATGGGGATCCGCGCGCAGCCACCCGTGCAGCACCGGCGCGGCGGTCGTGCCGAGCAGGTGCAGCAGTGCCGCCAGCAGCAGGGCCGCGCGGCGAAGTCGGGTCGGTGCTCCGGACGGATTCATGGCTCGCCGCTTACCCCTCGGCGCCGCGGGGTGTTCCGGACACCGTATCCAGTCCGTGGACCGTCCGGAAGACACCTCATGCGCGGAAGACGCTGAACCGCGGGATTCGGGCGTGTCCCTCCGCTGCGCTCCGGGCCGGGCTGCGCGCGCGGTAGGGCACGATACCACTGTGCCCAACCGCGCCGGGCCCACGGCGGCCCGCCCCGGCACTGTCTCGACGGAGACGATGATGCAGGCGGGCCGCCGCGTTCCCGGCCCTCCGGGCGCGCATCCCTCACGCTCAGCTCGCGCCCGAAGCCTCGCCGCACGGTCGACCCCGCGGAGGTTCCGCGCTGACGGCGTGACCCGAATCCTCACGATCCGTTCCACGTCGTTGCGATGGGTCGACGGGTTGGACGGATCCCACGGACGTTCCGCGCGCGCGGTTGCGTGAGGGATTCGCGCCCGGAGGGCCGAGACGCCGGCGCGCCCGCGCCGGGCGACGCGGAAACGAGCGGGGGACATGGCGCGACGGCGGCTCGGCGCCGTTGGCAACGGCGGTATCGTTGCCTACGGCGCGCGAAGCCCGGCCCGGAGCGCAGCGGAGGGACACGCCCGCACCCGCGGTTTCCGTGTCCGCCCCGGCTTATCCCCAGACACGACGCTGCCCCGCCGCGAGCGATCGCGACGGGGCATTTACGCGCGGACGATCCCGCGCGAGCGCGGCGGGCGGGATCAGCGCCGGAACGGTCCCGGCGACGACCCCGCCCGCGCGGTGCTCAGCAGCACACTTCGACGGTGCAGGTCTCCGTCTGCACGCAGTACATCGACGGCGGGCAGTACTTCGAACAAAGAGGCCTCGTGGGGAGCGACTCACCGTTGATGGTGCCGCGCTCCTCCATCTCGGCGTCGGTCATGAAGCTCTCGACCTGCAGCTCGTCCAGTTCCAGGATCAGCTTCTTCATCGGTCCGCTCCGTGCTGAATGGCGCCCTCTCGATTCGAGGGCACGGTGGGCGGCGTTGTCCGCCCGGCCGTGGTGACATCTTCCCGCGACGGCTGAATGTGAGCGCGGCAAAGAAGGCTAATGGAGCGTGCGCATGGCGCGCTCCAGGCTGCACTCCTGGCGCCGGCCCTATCTCATCGTAGCGGGGGTGAATGGATAACCTAGGCGCTAAAGGGTAGTTGCGTCAACCCCTGGCCACCCCTGCGTCCCCCATGGACGCGCGAACGGGCGGGGATCTCCCCGCCCGTTCGCGATCCTCCAGCCAGTCCCCGGACGTGCTCAGTCGGCGGCGAACGCCCGCAGCCTGGCGAGGTTGCGGCGGTCCAGCGTCACGGTGTCCTTGGGATCCTCGGGGAGCTCCTTGGGCGTCTCGATCACCTTGGGGATGGTGGCGAA
>DASQLJ010000833.1:0-23396 GCA_035630095.1 Longimicrobium sp. | reverse complement strand
GGCGAAGCCGCCGCCGGTGTGCAGCACCTTCAGCTTCCCCGCCTCTCCGGCCGTGGCGACGATCGCGTCCCACCCGCCGGGGACGCGCTGCGTGAGCACCCACAGCACCGCGATCCCCCCGGCGATGTAGATGAACATCTGCGCCACGTCCACCCAGACCACCGCGCGCAGGCCGCCGTAGTAGCTGTAGACCAGCGTGAACAGCCCGATCGCGATGATCGACTGCCAGGTGGGCATCCCCGTGATCACCGCCAGCGGGATCGCGGTGGCGTAGATGCGCACGCCGTCGGCCAGCGTGCGCGTGACCAGGAAGATCAGCGAGGCGAAGCGGCGCGCCGTGACCCCGAAGCGCCGCTGCAGCAGCGCGTACGCGGTGAGCATCTCGCCGCGGAAGTAGCGCGGAAGCAGGAACACGGCCACGACGATGCGGCCCACGAGGTAGCCCGCCGCGAGCTGCAGCATCCACAGGTCGCCGCCGTACGCCGTGGCCGGCACCGAGATCACGGTGAGGGCGCTCGTCTCCGTCGCCACGATCGAGAAGCACGCCGCCCACCACGGCACCGAGCGGTCGGCCAGGAAGTAGTCCTGCGCGTCCTTCTGGCGGCGCCCGAGCAGGCTGCCCAGCGCGGCCACGGCCACGCCGTAGCCCACCACCATCAGCCAGTCGAACAGCGTGAATGCGGAGCTCATGCGTCCGGGTCCGCGGTGGGGGTGGAGGCCGTGGGGATCAAGCGAGTGCGGGGCAGGGGATGGGGCAGAGGTGGCGCGGGGACGAACGAATAGATCATCCCGAAGAAGTCGTAGCAACAGACGAACGGATCACGTCGCCGCCCTCGTTCCGGGCGACGGGTCGAGCCGGGACGAGAATCGGTCCGGGTCGGGGGAGATGAGCGGCTCGAGGCGACCCGTCCAGACCCATGTGATAGAACCGTCAGAAAGAGTTCGTTGCAACAAATACCCTAATGTTTGACGTCATTTACTGGTTGTCAGATCAGGCGGGCGCGGTTATCCTTGTGGCCCGCAGGTTTGCGTTGCCCCATGTCGCCTGCGCTCTGTACAGCTCCATCCGATCCACGTCGCGAAGTCGATTTACCCATGGAGTCCGATCCGGGGCGGGCTCCACCCTCCCCTCGTCCCCGGAACGCACATCGCAAGGAGATCCACATGGCGGAGTTCACCACCGAGCCGTATCCGACCAAGCCCATCGAGCCGAACCCGTGGGATCCGACCTGCCCCGCCTGCCTGTCGGGCATCGGGCCCACGCCCGACGACCCGATCATCCGGGTCGAAGAGCCCGTGAAGTCCACGTTCTGAACCGGCCGCGCCGTGCCGGGAATGGGCCCGAGGGCCCGTCCCCGGCACGGGCGACCGCCTCGCCTCGCAGCCTCCACCATCCCGACACCGATGAGCGTTTCGGAGCTGAGCCCGTCTCCCGCGGCCGAGCGCCTGGCCGCGCTGCCGCGCCTGGGCGTGGGCGTGCTCTACAACCCGTCGCTGCGCGAGTTCGTGCGCGACCACGCCGAGGCGCTCGACTACCTGGCCATCATCCCCGACCGCGCCTGGCAGGACGAGGGCCCCGGGGCGCCGGTGCGCTTCATCGAGGCCGACGCGCAGGTGGAGATCCTGGACCGCGCGGCCGAGCGGCTCGCGATCGTCGGCCACAGCGTTGGCCTCTCCATCGGCAGCGCCGACCCGCTCGACAGCGGGCACGTGGAGCAGGTCGCCCGCTGGCAGGCGCGCTACGGCATGCCCTGGCACAGCGACCACCTCTCCTTCGTGCGCCTTCCCGGCGTGGACGCGCACACCGAGCTGTCGCCCGGGATGGCGCTGCCGGTGCCGTACGACCACGAGGTGCTGGAGATGCTGGTGGAGCGGGTGGATGCGGTGCAGGCGCGCATCCCCGTCCCCTTCCTGCTGGAGAACAACGTCTACTACGTGGATCTCCCCGAGCAGGAGATGACCGAGCCCGAGTTCCTGAACGCGCTCACCCGGCGCACCGGCTGCGGGCTGCTGCTGGACGTGCACAACGTGGTGGTGAACGCCACCAACCACGGCTTCGACGCGCGCGGCTTCATCTTCGCGCTCGACCTGGAGCGCGTGGTGGAGCTGCACATCGCCGGCGGGAGCGAGCTGGAGGGGCTGTACACCGACTCGCACGCCGGGCCGGTGGCCGAGCGCGTGTGGGAGCTCCTCCCCGACGTGGTCGCCGCCTGCCCCAACCTGTGCGCCATCACCTTCGAGTTCCACGAGGGATGGTACCCGGCGATGGGCGCCGAGGGCGTGCTGCGCGAGCTGCGCACCGCCCGCGACGTGTGGGACCGCCACCACGCGGCCGCCGGATGAGCCTGCTCGGGTTCCAGCTCGCCCTGGCCGACCTGTCCGCCTCGGTGCGGCTCTGCGCGCGCGTGGCGGCCGACCCCGACGCGGCGCTCGCCGGCTACGACCTGACGCCGCTGGAGCGGCGGCGCCTGGCCTCGGCGGCGGGGCAGCACGGGATGCGGGTGAACGCCACGCTGTACCGCTACAACCGCTTCATCACGCTGTCCACGGTGATGCCGGGCACGCTGCACCTGCTGGGCGACGGCGCGCGCGCGGTGGTGGACGAGTTCTGGGCCGGGCGCCCGCCCGACCGCAACATGCGGCGCGAGACCGCGCACTTCGCCGCCCTGGTGGTGCGGATGCTGGACGACGGCCGGCTGGCGTCGCCCTACCTGCGCGAGGTGGTGGCGTTCGAGACCGCGCGCTACGAGGTGGCGGTCGCGCCGCGCGCCGACCTGCTGGCCCGCGTGGCCGACGCGGCGGAGCGCTGGCCCGACGGCCCGCTGGTGCCGCACCCGCTGGTGCGCGTGGCCACCTTCGCGCACGACCCGCAGCCGCTGCTCACCCACCTCGCCTGGAAGCGCCCGCCGCCCTACGACGACGTGGCCGAAGGCGAGTTCCACCTCCTGCTCGACTGCCGCGAGGGCCCCTTCACCCAGCGCCCGCTGGACGCCCGCGCCGCGAAGCTGCTGTGCGATGCTGGCGATCGGGACGACGCGCCACGGTTCGAGGAGTTGGAGGAGCTGCTGTCGGACGGCCTGCTCGTCCGCGCCGATCCGGCGACCGCCGGCGCGCTGCACCTGCTCGACCCGCCGGCGTGGAAGCAGGCGACTGAGGCCGCGCTGGAGCGGCGATGGATCCACGAAAATGCCACGGCAGCGCATCGGCTGCCGTGGCATTGATTGTTTCGGGAGATGGGGATGCGGAGATCGTCGCGGGGGAAGGGCGGATGAGTCCGCGGCTGGAACAATGGAAAGCCTCACAAACTGCGTGAGGCTTCGTATGCGGGGTTTCGCGCGGCACCCACGGGGCTCCCGCGCGACGCCAATTCTGATCAGCTGACGCCGGTGCGGAGGGAGGCCAGCTCGGCGCGGGTGTGGCGGAGCTCGTCCTCGGCGGATTGGAGGCGGCGCTCCAGGGCGGCTTCGTGCTCGGCGCGGGCGCGCACGATCCACACCGCCCGCGCGATCGGGCCGGCGACGGCGGCGAGGGCGTCCAGCTCGTCGCGGCCGTAGGCGCTGCCGTCCGGGCGCGGGCCCAGCGCCAGCCAGCCCACGCGCGTGGGCGTGCCCCCGCGTTCGGCCGCCAGCCGTACGCGCACGGGGAACACGGGGTCGCGCCACTCCTGCACCACCGTCCCCCCATCCGGCGGGTCGGGCCACTCCGCCTTCGCGTCCGCCGGGACGCCGCGGGCGGCGGCGAGGGTGCGCCCGGCGCCATCCTCCAGGAACACCGCCGCGCGCTCGCAGCGCAGGGCGATGCACACGCGCGAGAGCGCCACCGCCAGCAACCCATCCAGGTCCTCGGTCTCGCGGAGATCGCCGACGACGGTGGGTAGGCGCTCGCGGAACTCCACCAGGTCGCGCATGAAGCGCCGGTCGGCCCAGTGGCGCACCCGGTCGTGCGTGGGGTTGAACAGCGCCACGGTGAGCGCCGCCGCCACCGCCCCCGCCGCGGCGCCCGAGTCGGCCCCCATCATCCCGCCCAGCACGCCCTGCGTGGCCTGGCTCATCCCCGCCCAGGCGGCCGCGAGCACCACCGTGAGCAGCGCGTAGGTGGCGCTGCGCGAGAGGACGGCGTCCGCGTCCCACAGGCGGTAGCGCATCAGCGAGATGGCGAGCCCGGCGGGGACCGGCAGCAAGCCCCAGGAGGTGAGCGTCTCCTGCACCACCTCGCGCCAGGCGCCCCACGCGCTCCCCGCCGCCGCCGGGATCAGCGGCACCACCAGCCCGCCCAGCCCGTACAGCACCACCGACGCGGCGACGCCCGCCACCACCCACTTGGTCTGCTGCCGCTGGGTGGGCGTGGCCGCGCGGCGGAAGCGCTGCACCTGCGCCACCACCCCGATCGCCATCCCGGCCGCCACCAGCCCGTAGAACGCCGGGGCCGAGCGCGGCGCGACCACGAACTCGATGAGCGCCGCGTACGCCGGCACCACGATCATCCACGCGCGCGTCCACGCCGGCACGATTCGGCCGTCGGGGAAGATGCAGAAGAACCAGAACCCCAGCACGATCCCGCTGTACACCATCGTGCGCAGCACCGGCTCGAGCACCGGCGTGCCCGGCGCGCCGAACCAGGTGAGCGGGTTGCCCGCGGCGATCAGCGCGAACGACAGCGACACCGCCAGCGCGGCCGGGTCGCCCGGGCAGCGCGCGAAGAGCAGCACGGCCACCGACATCAGCCCCAGCACGTACACCATCGACACCGCGCCGAGCAGCGCCGCGCGGCGTGCCTCGCCCAGCCCGCTCGGGCTCCCCGGCGGCTGGCGCACCAGCCGGTACCGCGCCGTGGCGCCGCCGTCGTGCCGCAGGGTGAGCACCACGGGCGTGCCTGGCTTGCCGCGCAGGCGCGCGGCGATCTGGCGCGGCGTCGCGCCCGGCGCCACGGCCGCGCCGTCCACCGCCACCAGCGCACCCTGGCGCATCCCCGCGCTCGCCACGCCGCCGGCCACGGGCGTCAGCACGCGCAGGCCGCCGGGGCCGCGCGAGTCGCCCATCGCCACGTCCAGCGCGCGGAAGGCGGGCATCACATCGCGCTGCGCGACGCTCCAGCGGTACGCGCCGAGAATCGTGAGCACCAGCGACACCGTGGCCCCGGCGAACCACGCGGCCCGGGCCGCGCGCAGCCAGCCGCCGCGGAGCGTGGGGATTTGCGTGAAGGTGCGGTCCATGAGACGTCCAGGGCGCCGGGAGAGCAGGTCGAGCGCGGGGAAACGGACGCGGCAGGATCCGAAGATTACACCCGGCTCCGGCAGTGGGGCAATCCATTCCGCGCGCGCGGCCCGACATCTGCCGCGCGAAGCGCCGTGGCGGCGTCCGGTGGATGCGGCTGGACGTCGAGGGGATGGGAACCGACCAGGAGCGAGGGGGATGATGCAAACGCGGGCGGTGGGGAGCCGATGAGACGCCTGGCGCTGTCACTCGCGGCGGGCGGCGGGCTGCTGCTCGGCATCGGCTGCGCGCCGCCGCCGGCCTCGGCGCCGCTCGGCGGGCTGCGGCCGGTGGAGGCGCGCGCGCTGGAGCTGTACGTGGAGCAGCGGGTGGCGCGGGCGCGGCTCGCGTGGCGCACGCGCAACCCGTCGGTGCTGGTGGCCGGCCCCGACAGCGCCGTGGCCACGCGGCGCCCGGACGGAACGCCCGTGACCAACGCCGAGATCCGCGCCGACCTCGGGCGCCGCATGGCCGCCGTGGTGCGACTCGACACGCTGAACGAGGTGATCACCGCCTTGCGAATGGAGGGCGACAGCGCGGAAGTCACCACGCGCCAGCGCTTCGTCCGCCTGGTGCGCGCGGAGGGCGCCGAGCGCGTGCGCGTGAGCGGCGTCACGCATCGCCAGTGGTTCCGGCGACAGGGCCGTGAGTGGATCGTGCTGGGCCCGCCGCGCGAGTCGGAGCAGGAGGCGTACTGGGCGGACGAGCGGCCGCGGGGCTGAACGACAGGGGTTTCACACTCCGCTGACTCCGCTGACTCCGTGGCAAGTAAGTCGATGTGGTGAAACTGGTCCGGCTCCACTGCCATAAACAATGCCACGACAGCGGGTTATGCTGCCGTGGTATCCTCGCTTCCAGCACCGCTCGGGATAGGTGCTGGGATAGGTCTTACACCGCCTCTGGAACCCGCGAGTCTGGCCGCTCCGGCTCGCGAAGGAAGCTGCGAGGGAGGCAGCGTCCTGTCTCCTTCTCTTAGTTCCGCGAGCCGCCCGGCGCGTCACGGTCTCGCACGTCCCGAGGACCCGCTGGCGTGTTTACTAAGCCCTCTTCAGGACTCAGCGTGCTAGTTAAGTGTACGTAGAAAACTTCCGGAACGGGTGGGCCGCCGGGATGTAGAACGTGGGGAGACGACCGAACCTACGGGTCCATAACCCCGTGACCGGGAGGAACGCATGCCGATCGACACGTACTACGATCAGGGTGGTGCCGTCTACAACGTCAAGGCGTACGGAGCCACGGGTAACGGCAGCACGGATGACAAGACCGCGATCCAGAGTGCCATCACTGCGGCAGCAGGCGGCGGAATCGTGTTCTTTCCCCGCGGGACATACCGGATCAACTCCTCCCTCAGCGTGGGGGCCGACGTCACGCTCGAAGGGGTGAGCACCTTCCGCTATTCGGGGGGATCGCAGATCAACTTCCACGGCTCTGGCACGGCGATCCTGATCGGTGCCGATCGAGCGGCGCTACGCGGGATCCGGGTGGTGAACAGCGCGGGGACGAACGGGCTCGTCGGGGTAGACACCCAGGCGAAGACCAGCCTCGAGTTCGAGCTGGTGGAGGTGAGCGGGTTCCAGACCGGATTTAAATGCGACGGCTCCTTCTGGGTCACCTGGCGGCGGTGCACCATCCAAGGGGCGAGCGCCAGCGGCTCGGCGGGCATCTCCTCCAGCGTGAACTTCAACGCCAACGTGGTGGAGAACTGCACGTTCATTGCCGTCGCGGGGACGGCCTGGCGCCCCATCGACGTCAACCGCAACAGCAGCGGAAGCTCCAGCGGCTCCGTCATCCGCGATAACGACTTTAGTGGCGGCGCCGCGAGTAGCGGGAGCTCCGGCATCGACTTCTACTGCATCGACCTGGGCACGAGCTGCTTCGGGTTTCTCGTCACCGGCAACCGCTTGGAGGGTGACGGGATTGGGTTCCTTCGGCAGGCCACCAGCACGGGGCGCGGCCTGACGATCTCCGGCAACATGATCGCCGGGTCGGATGTGGTCCCCATCAGCCGGGGGATCGAGATCGAGGGGGCGGGCGTGGAGATCGGCCTGAACACCTGGGCCAACGCCACGGTGGCCATTCGCTTGGACGCCAGCGCCACGCGCGTGACCGTCGCGCCGCAGGAGGCGGTGAACGCCGTCACCACCGTTCTGCAGAACGACTCCCGCAACGACCTGCAGCTGCGGACGTACAACGACCGTACGGACGCGTTCGCCAACCTGGGCACCACGCCGCAGGGCGTGCGCGGGGGCGCGTTCCTGCCATATCGGTCCGTGACGCACTTTACCTTGGTGACGCCGCAGGGCCACTCGGGCACGTTTTCCATCTACACCGGCCTGGAGAGCGGCGTGACCTACCGGTACACGGCCGCCGGCGGCGCCAACTGCACCGTCACCCAGTCCACGCCCGGGGAGTTCACCATCACCGTACAGGGCACCGCCACCTCCTTCTATCTGACCTACGCCGGCTGGCAGAACACGGCCACCCTGCGTGCGGCGGCGGCCACGACGGGCACGACGCTGCTCGTTTCGCACCTGATTCCCCTCGGCTGACGTCGTACTGCTTCCGTCTCGTGGGCGGGCACGCCTTTTTCCTGACCGGGCTGACCGGCTCCAACGGTGCCACCGTCTTTTCCAACGCGTGAATAGCGTGCTTAGCCGGCACGTCCATGATCGGTCTCAGCATGGATAAGCCGTTCGCGTCAGACATGACCGCTGAGCGGGTGGGTTAAGTTCCGGGATAGATTTCCCGGTAAAGTCGGGTATTTCACCCGTGGAGTCCGGCAGGCGCTTCCGGAACATCAGGGATTGACAACAACTTGCCGCACCCGCGCGGATTCGCTTGCTGACTCCGTGTGAAACGTCCGTGAGATCGCTTCCGCACCCGCTGTCGCCGGCCGGACGCGCCGACGAACGCCGCGGCGGCCGCAGTGTATCTCAGTAGTGATGCAAAGACGGCGGTGATGCAAAGACGGCGCGGACGCCGATCGACGGCGCCCGCGCTTCGTTCCATGGATTTCCGGTGGGTGACCGATGTCCGTTCCGCTCTCCGTGCTCGACCTTGCCCCCGTGGCCTCCGGCAGCACCCCGGCCGACGCGTTCCGCAACATGCGCGAGCTGGCGCGGCTGGCGGAGCGGCTGGGCTACGCGCGCTTCTGGCTGGCCGAGCACCACGGCATGCCCAGCATCGCCAGCTCGTCGCCCGAGATCCTGATCGAGCACGTGGCGTCGTCCACCGAGCGCATCCGCGTGGGCTCGGGCGGGATCATGCTCCCCAACCACGCGCCGCTGCGCATCGCCGAGGCGTTCCACACGCTGGCCACGCTGCACCCCGGGCGCATCGACCTGGGCATCGGCCGCGCGCCGGGAACGGACGCGGCCACCAGCGCCGCGCTGCGCCCGTTCGACGCCGAGCAGTTCCCGCAGCAGCTCGCCGAGCTGACGGGGCTCTCGCGGCGCGACTTCCCCGAGGGCCACGCCTTCCGCAACGTGCGCGTGGTGCCCGAGGGGGTGCCGCTGCCGCCGATCTGGCTGCTGGGGAGCAGCGGGGCCAGCGCGCGCCTGGCGGGGCAGCTCGGGATGGGCTACGCCTTCGCCAGCCACTTCAGCCCGGCGCCGGCCGGCCCCGCGGTGCAGGCCTACCGCGACGCCTTCGAGGCGAGCGACGCGTTCCCGCGGCCGCACGCCATCGTCGCCGTCTCCGTCATCTGCGCGGAGACGAGCGAGGAGGCGGAGTACCTGGCGACGTCGATGCAGCTGTCGTGGATCCGGCTGCAGCGCGGCCAGTTCATGCCGCTCCCCAGCCCCGAGGAGGCGGCTGCGTACCCATACACGGAGCGCGACCGCGACACCGCCGCGAGCTTCCGCCGCCTCCAGATCATCGGCACCCCCGAGCACGTCCGCGACCGCATCGACGCCCTCGTCACCGAGACCCAGGCCGACGAGGTGATGGTCACGACGATGGTCCACAGCCACGAAGCGCGCATGCGCTCGTTCGAGCTGCTGGCCGCCAGCGAGACGGACGCCAGCCAGCTTGCGGGGATCGTCGGTGAAGGCGGTCGGGAGGGCTGAGCCAGCCGGGAAACGAATAGTGAAAGCCGCTGCGACGATCGTCGCAGCGGCTTTTCGTTCCTGCATCAGCCGTGAACCAGGAGCCTTTGCGGCTCAACTCGGTGAATCCACAGTCATGAACGAGCGCTGTAGTCGACGGCAGCCAGGATGTCCTCCCGCTCAAGATCGGGATAATCCTTCAGGATCTCTTCCGAACTCATCCCTGAGCTCAGCAGTTCGCAAATCGTCTTGACGGGGTAGCGGAGGCCACGGATTGTCGGTTGCCCGTGGCAGATGTCCGGGTCGATGGTGATGCGGTTGCCGAGCGTGCTCATGATGGCTCCTGCGTCGATGTATCCAGATGTTGGATGCCGCGAAGTGGTTTACCGGCAGTCGGGGCAGGCGGACAATTACCGGCTGCTCGTCACAAGCATGAGTACCTCGCTTCGCTGACCGAATACGAGCGAGCCCGGCGCCAGAAAGGCGCCGGGGCTCGCTGTTCGCGCGACGTCGGCGCCTGGTCCGCTCAGGGGACCGTGGCGCACGCGCTCGGGCGGCACGTGCCGTAGTTGCGGCAGGTTGCATCCACGCACGTGCCGTCGATGCTCGCGAAGAACTCGGCGCCGTCTACGGTGCCGCGCTCGAACATCAGTGCCTGTGCCTCGAACGACTCCACCGTCAGCCGATCCAGGTCCAGCTTCAGCTTCCCCGCCATGACATCCCCCATCTGAGGAGTGTGGTTCGCCGGCTGCGCGGTCGCGCCGCCGGCACGAACGGCCGGGCGGCGTGCTCCACGCCGGCCGCCTCGATTCGACTGATTCGCGTCGCCGGCGCCTGCGAGCGGTCCGCGTGCCGGCGGGGGCTCAGGGCACCGGCTTGCAGGGGTAGATGCCGCAGGTGCCGTAGCCGTTGCAGGTGCGGTCGTACTGGCTGTCGCAGTACGGCAGCGTCCAGGCGTGGCCCTCCACGGTGCCGCGGGCGGTCTGCTCGGCCGCGAGCGGCTCGAACGAATCCACCTGCAGCAGGTCCACGTCCAAGTTCAGCTTCCGGGTAGCCATCGTCTCGCTCCACTCGTGAGGGTGATCGACGGCCGGCATCCCACCGCCCGGGACGGACGGAGGACAGCCGGCCCTGGTCGCCGCGCCCGGCGGACGCGGCGGGTGCCTCAGGGAATGTTCTTGCAGGGGTAGATGTTGCAGGTGCCGTAGCCGCGGCAGGTGTAGTCGTAGCAGGTGTAGTCGACGGTGATCATCTCCATGTTGCCCTGCACGGTGCCCCTCGCGTTCTCGGCCGCCTCTGCCTCGAACGACTCCACGTGCAGCAGGTCCACGTCCAGGTTCAGCTTCTTGCTCGCCATGGTTTCTCCGCGGGTGGTGCGGTGGATGCCGGTCCGCGCCCACACGCGGCCGACGCAAAACGGCCGCGCTCCACGCGGAGCCCGGCCGGCCAAAGTCACCTCATCGACAACACGCAACCTGACTCGCCCCAGCGGAACGCGAGGGCGAGAAGGGATCTACACAGGAACAGTGCCGGTGCCGGCCGTGGGACGCCATGCTCGCTGCCTCCATGAAGAGATCTGCATCCGCGCGAGCGTAGTCCCGCCCGCTGCCGGATGGATCACCCCGTTCGTTCATCCCCTCCGCCACATCGCCGGCCTACAACATAACCATCGCTCAAGATAAAACAAGTGGCGTCAATTATGTCGTATCGATCGACGTGGGAGAAGCCCGGCCTTCGCGGCAGCACCGCGGCGATTCTCGCCTCCGCGTGCGATCCTGCCGATCGGAACCCCGTTTGCCCTCTGGAGTCATCGCCCCGTAAACGACATTCTAGGAAGGCGAAATGCAGCGCGTTAGGTTGGACTCATAGCTCGTGCACGCCGGGAACCTCGATGCGGAGGTCATCATGCCAAGGGCCGTTCTCCTCGCCGCCGTCGCCGTGTTCGCCGCCGCCGTGCCCGCCGCGGCGCAGCAGGGCGATCCCTATCCGGGCGCCATCATCTACCCCGGCCAGATGATCCCGGCGGGGTACCACGCGCACCCGCACGGAAACCACGGGCACCTGCACCGCGGGCCCGACGCCCAGCAGCCGCAGCCGGCCGCGAACCAGCTCAACGCCGCGCAGCGCGAGTACATGCGCCAAGTGATGATCTCGCAGTGGCGCCAGCAGATCACGCACGCGCAGGAGAGCTACCGGCAGTGCAGCGACCTGCGCGGCGGAACCACCTCGTCCGTGTACCGCTCGTCCATGAACTGCGAGCAATGGCTCGCGATGGTGCAGCGGCTCCAGGCCCAGATCGCGCAGGTACAGGCGCAGCGCTGACAACGGGGGCGACGGCACGTACGCGAAAAAGGGGGCGAGCCCGGTGCTCGCCCCCTCGTCATTCGCTGCGTCGCGTGGCCGTTCGACCGCGGACCGTCCGACCTCCCGCGTCGGCCGGCCCGGTTCGGGCTTACGGCAGCAGCCCGTCCTTGGGGCCGATGGCGGCGAGCACCAGGTTGGTGGCGACGGCCAGCCAGATGGAGGCGTAGAGGACGGCCACGTACTTCCGCTGGTCGAGGATCTTCGGGAAGAGGATCGGCTTGCCGGCGAACTTGCCGCGCGGCTTGTTGGGGAAGAAGAACGTCTTGTACGTCTCGATCGTCGCCACGGTGTAGCCGATGCCGGCCAGCCCCATGAACACCCAGTTGTCGGTGAAGAACGCCATCGCCGTGCTCCAGGTGGTGGCGATCGCCGGGCTGCGGAAGAACTTGAAGGTCTCGAAGCCCTCCACCGGCGCGTCCTTCCACGCCCCGCCGAAGGCGCTGAACCATCCGCCGGCGCTTGCAAGCAGCAGCACCAGCCACTTCGGCGTGCCGGGGTAGCTCGCCTGCAGCCGGGTGACGCCCCAGATGGTGAGCGACACGACCAGGATCACCGCCAGCAGGATCGACCAGCGCACCGCGCGGCTCTTGATCGGCTTGCCGAACGCCCCGAACTGCATGGGGATGAAGTACTTGCTCTGGTCTTCCTCGCGGATGAAGGTCTTCCACAGCTCCACCAGCAGCCGCTCGCCCGCGTACACCATCCCGAAGAACACCGCCGCGTGCGCGAAGGTGTCGGGCCGGAAGCCCACCACGCGGTCGATGAACAGCGCCACCAGCGTGGATACGATGATGCTGCGGAAGTACTTGGGAAGCGTGAACCCCTCGTGCGGCGCGTCCTTGTACATCCCCCAGGAGGAGGTGTGGGCGCCCGCGAGCAGGCCGATCAGGATCGTCATCAACGGAAGTGTCAGGTGAGCCCGGGCACCGACAGGTCCCGGCTGAGTGAACGGTAGACGGCCTCGGTGAGCACCAGGTCGCGCCTGGCCAGGTCGAAGCTGAAGCGCGGCTCGCGGTTGGCGGCCAGCGCGGGAACGAAGTCGCGCCACATCCCCATGTAGCCGGCGATGTCGCCCACGCCGGCGCGCATCCGCCGGCTCTTGCCGCGCAGGGAGAGGAAGATGCCGTTGCTCTCGAAGGTGGCCACGCCCTCGGTGCCGTAGACGGCGGAGAGGTGGAGGCCCTTCATCAGCACCGGCGTCTCCCAGCTGTAGTAGAGCGTGCCCACCGCGCCGTTGGCGTAGGTGAACGCCACCACCATCGACCGGTCGGGCGTGCCGTCGTCGCCGCCGGGGCGGAAGCCCTGCACGCCGGTGACTTGGGGGCCCAGGTTGGCGAAGAAGTTGATCCAGTGGATCCCCCCCTCGTACAGCGCGCCGCCGCCGCTCAGCGCCGGGTCGCCGCGCCAGTCGGCCACCGTCTGCTGCTTGAGCGCGTTGACGGTGAGGATGCGCATCTCGCCCAGCGCGCCCGCGCTCAGTGCCTCGCGCAACGACTCGGCGAGCGGCTTGTAGAAGTAGTTCTCCGCGATCATCACGCGGCGCCCGGCGCGCTCCTTCGCCTCGCGCACGGTGTCGAAGTCGGCCGCGCGGAAGAAGGGGGGCTTCTCGACCACGGCGTGCTTCCCCGCCGCCAGCGCCGCCAGCGTCAGCTCCAGGTGCGAGCTGGGCGGGGTGAGCACCAGCGCCACGTCCACCCGTGGGCTGGCGATCGCCTCGTCGTACGAGCCGAACGCGCCCGCGCCGCCGTACTTCTTCGCGAACTGCTCCGCCTTCGCGCGGTCGCGGCTGGCGAAGTACATCCGCACGCCGGGAAAGCCCTTCAGCCGCTTCGCGTGGATGGTGGCCGCGAAGCCGCAGCCCAGGAACGCGATCCCGATCCCGCGCGCGTCCGTCATCGCCCCACCCCTCCCGCCGCGGCCGAGGCCGCGCCGGCGTCCGCCGACGCGCCGCGCGCGATCAGCCGGCCCACGCGCAGGGCGTTGGCGGCGATGGTGAGGCTGGGGTTCACCCCGGCGCTGGTGGGGAAGACGCTTCCGTCGGTCACGTACAGGTTCTCCAGGCCACGGTAGCGGCAGGCGGCGTCCAGCGGCGCCTGCGTCTCATCGTCCCCCATCCGCACGGTGCCCACCGCGTGGGAGAAGGTGCTCACGTCCCAGTTGACGCAGAACAGCGCGCCCGCGCGGCGGAGGATCTGCTTCGCCTTGCGGATCATGAAGGTTCGGGCCTCTAGATCCCGTGGCGTGTAGCGGTGCTCCACCACCATCCGCGGCACGCCGTACTCCTCCGTCCGCTCGGCGTCGAGCCGCACGCGGTTCTCGGGGCGCGGCTGGTCTTCGGCGATGGAGAGGATCCCCGTCAGCCGGCTCGCGGGGATCTCGGCCACCTTCGCCAGCCAGGCGAACGCCTTCGGGAGCACGTGGCCGATCAGCGCCGCCTGCGGCCCCATGATCTGCTGCATGTTCCCCAGCTTCCCCGCCGGCGCGCCCCGCTCCGCCGCGCCGAAGTAGAAGTCGTGGATGGCGAGCTGCTTGTGGTGCACGCGCTCGGCGTTGGGCTGCCGCGCGAAGAAGCCGAAGGTCATCGCGTTGCAGTGCCGCATCAGGTAGCGGCCCACAGCGTGTCCCGCCGGGCTGAAGCGCTCCAGCGCCGACGCGAGCAGCAGGTGCGGCGTCGCCAGCGCCCCGGCCGCCACGATCACCACGCCGCCGCGGACGACCGAGCGCTCCGCGGTCGCCTTGTCCACGCACTCCACGCCGGTGACGCGCCCGTCCTCCGCGACCAGCCGGGTGACCACGGTGTCCGCCCGCAGCACCATCCCGCCGGCCAGCAGCCGCGGCACCACCCGCACCGCCAGGTCGTTCTTGGCCGACACGGCGCAGGCGAAGGTGTCGCAGGTCGTGCACGCCTGGCAGACCCCGCCGCTCTCCGCCGCGCCGTTGATGGCGAGGGGGATGGGGAACGGGTGCAGCCCGAGCGACTCCGCGGCCCCGCCGATCATCCGCGACGCGGCGCTGAGCCGGCGCGGGCGCTGCGGATACGGCGTGCTGCGCGGCGGCTCGGTGGGGTCCGCCCCCGCCTCGCCAGCGACACCGAGGAGGCGCTCGGCGCGGCCGTAGAACGGCTCCAGGTCACCGTAGCCGAGCGGCCACGCGGCGCCGCTGCCGTCCACGATCTCGGGAGATACGCCGAAGTCGCGCTCGCGGAAGCGGAAGCTCGCGCCGCCGTAGAACACGCTGGGGCCGCCCACGCAGGTGCACAGCCGTTCGCGCGCCGGCTTCCCGGCGCCGGTATGGACGTCGTACGCCGCGTCCGCCGCGTAGAAGGGGGTGCGCACGAAGGCGCCGTCGCCCTGCCAGTTGTGCGGGCCGCGCTCCACCCAGCCGCCGCGCTCCAGCATCAGCACGCGCCACCCGGCCTCCACCAGCTCCAGCGCGGCCATGCACCCGCCGAAGCCGCTGCCGATCACCACGGCGTCGAACTCGTCCGCGGGATTGTGGTGGATCATCGTGAAAGCGGGGAACCTGGAGCGAAAAAACCGCCGGCCAAGCGAACGCGGCGCCCCTCGGGGCGCCGCGCGGACAGCACGAACGGTAGACAATCTAACGCATTGCAGACCCAGCGAAAACCGCCGGCGTATCGCGTGCTCGCGGATTCCTCCCGACGGTCTCAGCCCGAGACGACGATGCTTGCGGACGGCGGAGGAAGTGAATACTATGCACACGCCTTACGGGACTTGGCGCGAGAAATATAGAGGTTCACCGTCGCGGGTGGGCGAAAGACGTCGTCGACCCGCTTCGGGTCGCGCGGATCCGGTGGCTGGTTCCGGTGATCAGTGGGCAGGTGGACGGAACCCAGTGCTTCCGTGTGGTCGATCATACGTCGTACAGGAAGCCCGCGCCGGAGAAGCGCCTCTACATCGTGCGCGCAGAGCGGTACGTCGTGTGGCTGATCCGCCGAAATGACGGGCATTTTCGCTTCAGGACGGCATACGTGGCTGGCCATGCCGACATCGACCGCTACATCCATCGCCAGCGAAAGCTATGGGAACGATAGAACAACACCCCCGCACCGTTTGCACGGCCGGGGGTGTTGATGCCCTCGTGTTTGTAAAATTGGCACACCAGGCAGAAGCCGGGCCCAGACGCCCGAAGGCGCGGGCTGGTACCCCCGGGCGAACCCGTGGCACGCTTCGAATCTACCAGCGGGCGAAGTGGCTGTCAACGCAAACCCCCGCCCCCAGCTCCTCACCCGTGCGGGACCGGGAGGAAGAAGAAGGCGATGCCCAGGATGGCGTAGACGGCCAGGAGCTGCACGCCTTCCATCCAGTGGCTTTCGCCGTCGCCGGCCACCTGCGCCATGATCAGCACCGACACGGCTACCGCCAGCACTTCCAGGTTGGTGAAAATCAGGTCCATGGGGCGCGGCGCGATCAGGTAGCTCAGCAGCACCAGCGCGGGCGCCACGAACAGCGCGATCTGGATGGACGAGCCCACCGCGATGTTGATGGCGATGTCCATCTTGTTCTTCATCGCCATGATGATGGCGGTGCTGTGCTCGGCCGCGTTGCCGATGATGGCGACGACGATCACGCCCACGAACACCTCGCTCCACCCCAGCGTCTCGGCGGTCTCGGTGGCGGCGGCCACCAGGAACTCGGCCATGAAGGCGATCCCGGTGGTGGCCAGCAGCAGCATCGCCACCGGCTTCCACAGCGGCCGCTGCGCGTGGGACGGCTCCTCGCCTTCCTCGTGCCCCACGTCGCCCACGTACAGGTGGCGGTGCGTCTTGAGGGTGAACACGAGGCTGAGCGCGTAGGTCACCATCAGGACGATCGCGATCTCCAGGCTCAGGTTGCGCTCCACCGCGGCCGCGGTGTCGCCCACGATGCCGTGGAACACCGCGGGGATCAGCAGCGCCACCGCGCTCAGCACCAGCAGCGTGCTCCCGGTGCTGGCGGCGGTGGCGTTGAACTGCTGGCGGGTGAACTTCAGCCCGCCGGCCAGCGTGCTCAGCCCGAACACCAGCAGGATGTTGCCGATGATCGACCCCGTGATCGAGGCCTTCACCAGGTCGAACAGCCCGGCGCGCAGCGCGATGATGGCGATGATCAGCTCGGCCGCGTTGCCGAAGGTGGCGTTCAGCAGGCCGCCCACCCCCTCGCCCATGCGCTCGGCGAGCTCTTCGGTGGCGTGGCCCATCAGCCCGGCCAGCGGGATCACCGCGAGGCAGGCGACCACGAAGATGGTGGTGGCGCTGGCGTGGACGAGGTATTCGGCCACGAAGGCGATCGGCACGAACACCAGCAGCACGTTGAGCCAGTTGCCGCCCAGCAGGCGCTTGAGCACGGGTTCTTCCTCGGAGGGGGGAGTTCAGCGGGTGGGAGATCTTTCCGGCGACCGACGGCAGCAGATTACGCGCGCTCCAACACCGGCGCAACGCCGCCGTTCTCCGCCGGCCCCGCTCCGCGCCTGGGATCGATCGATCGAAGGGCACGGCAGGCCTCCGCCTCGGCATCGCCTCGGCGCAAATCGGCGCGAGCGACGGGCTCGACATCTCCCGCCGTGCGCGGTGAACCGAAGCGGGGCCGGCCTCCTGGCGTGGAGGCCGGCCCGGATCTTCATCCCGCGCCCGACGCCCTGGCTAGCGGCGGCGGGTGGGGGTGCGGCGCCGGTGCAGCCAGGTGGCGTACTGCATGTAGGCCACCTGCACCTGCAGCGAGCCGTCGAGGTTGATCCGCTCGCCGTGCATCCCCGGGAAGGGCGGGTAGTCCTGCGGGTAACGGATGTTGGAGAAGTACGCCATGTTCGACGGCGACGTGCGCTTGCACATCCCGTTGAAGCCGAAGATCGGCGGGATGTTGCCGGTGCCGTTGCCGCTGGGCATGGTGTCCACCGTGCCCACCGGCGCCGCGGTGAACGCGCCCTGGTGGCACGAGATGCAGCTCGACTCGCGGTTGTCCACCGGGCCGGCCAGGCGGCCGGCGCACCCCAGGTGCTGGTAGATGTTGATCGGCGCGATCACGCTTTCGCTCACCGGGCGGCTGCTGGCGCTGTCCACCGCCGGCCAGGTGCGCGGATCGCTCCCCCACTGCAGCCCCACCGGCGACATCCGCTTCCACACGTCGGGGTCGTTGATGGTGCCGTTGTAGGCGAAGGTGCCGTACACCCAGCCGGTGGGCGAGCGGCTGTCGTTCACCGCCACGTCCAGCTGCACCAGGTACACCGGCGCCGGCCGCCTCCGGTTGATGAACGAGTCGGGGCTCACCTGGATGTGCCGGTCGACGATCCACCGCGGCGCGCCGCGAAGGTACGGCACCTGGGTGGGCGTGGCGGTGCTGAACAGGACCTTGGCCACCACCGTGCCCTCGGGGAACGGCATCCCCGGCGCGGTCCAGCGGCCGCTGGCGTCGCGGTTGGCGCGCGGCACGCCGTCACGCGGGATCATCTGCCCGATCGCGTAGCCTGCCGGCGGGTTGTAGAAGCCCACGGCCCAGGTCTCGAACGCCGTCGAGCTGTCGTTGCCGGTGAGCGTGTTGAGGCCCTTGGGCATGTCCTGGATGCGGTGCGTGCGGTTCAGCGCGCGGCTGTTGGCGCTGAAGTGCAGCCCGCGCTGCCCGCGGAAGTCGCTGATGTCGGCGGTGCGCTCGTTGGTGGTGCCGTGGATGAACTCGCGGCCGCGCACGCTGTCGTACGCCATCCAGGGCACGTGGAACCAGCGCGTCTCGCCGCCCACGCGCACGTCCCACCCGTTCATCAGCGTCTGCCCCTGCTTCACGTACTCCAGGATGTCGTTCATGTACTGCGCCCAGGCGCCTTCCCACACCTGCGGGTTGGGCGAGCGGAAGTCCACGTTGCGCGTGAGCCAGCGGCACACCTCGGGGCGGCAGGGCCCCGGCGGCAGCGTGGGATAGTCGCGGCTGAGCTGGAACACCTGCCCGGTCCACCCCGGGGGCGGCCCCTTGACCGTGTTGCGGAAGGCGATCGCCGCGGCGCCGATCTGCGCGTTGTCGGCGGCGGTCAGCGCGCCGGCGGTCAGCGCGTTGGCGGCGTTCAGCTCGGCGCCGCGCGCGCTGTCGCAGGCCTGCACGCCCACGGCCGTCGCCACGGCGGCGGCCGTGAGGGCCAGCACCGCGCGCGGGCGTGTCCATCGGATCGAACTGCGCATGCGTCCTCCGGGAGGGTTGGGGATGGAAGAGCGGACAGCTGCTCGGGGGGACTTCTGCCGGGGATCCGGCGGGGATTTAGTGTGGACGAGAGTCACTGCTACGCATTTACGTATCAAATGATGAGCCAATCATAGTCGTCTTTCGCGTGCAGCGCCACGCTTTCGATCGGCACCGTGCGAGATCGGCCAGAATCGGCCCCGCGTCTCGCATCTGCGCGCCGTCGTCGCTCGCCTCGCTCCGCTTCTCCCGGCCGATCCGCTGGACGTTCTGCGACCGCCGTCGAAACGGGACGTCGCACCGCTGCAACGCCGCGTTGCAGGGTGCATCGTCCGGGCGTCCGTCCGTGGACCGCCGGTGTGGGGAATCTCCCGTCCCAATCGTTCGGTTCCCCTGCTGACGCGGGAGGACGGAGGCCGTATCATGCATCAAGGCCGCGCGATGTCGACCAGCGCGGGCTGACGAGTCTGGCGGAGGACGAGCCGGATCGACCCGGACCAGGAGCCGAGCCATGAGCACCCCGACCCCGCCCACCATCCGCGCGCTGGACCGGCGCGAATGCGAGGAGATCCTCGCCCGCAACCACGTGGGCCGGCTGGCGTACACGCGGCAGGGCCACGTGGACATCGAGCCGCTGCACTACGTCTACAGCGACGGGTGGATCTACGGCCGCACCAGCCACGGCGCCAAGATGGACGCGGTGAGCTACACCTGGGCGCCGGTGGCCTTCGAGGTGGACGAGGTGGAGGGGCTGTTCCACTGGCGCAGCGTGGTGCTGCACGGCGGCTTCTACGCCATCCCCGAGGACGGCGCCGAGTGGGAGCAGGCCGAGTGGCGCCGCGGCCTGGAGCTGCTGCGCGAGCTTATCCCCGAGACGCTCGCGCCGGGCGACCCCGTGGGCTTCCGCACGGTGCTCTTCCGCGTGGCCGTGCAGGACGTGACCGGCCGCGAGGCGCTCCCCGGCGGCGGCTGAGCGGACTCGGCGGGACGCGGCCGCGTTGATGCGGCGCGCCGTGGCCGGTATCTTCCCCGCCTTCGATTATTGACGTGAATCCGGGGGAGCGCGGGCGAGCGATGGAGATCTTCAAGGAGTTCGGGTTCGAGGCGGCGCACCGGCTGCCCAACGTGCCGCCGGGGCACAAGTGCGCGCGCCTGCACGGGCACTCGTTCCGCGTGGAGGTGCACGTGCGCGGCGAGCTGGACCCGCACCTGGGGTGGGTGATGGACTTCGCGGACCTCAAGGCCGCCGTGAAGCCGGTGCTCGACGAGCTCGACCACTACTATCTCAACGACATCCCCGGGCTGGAGAACCCGACGAGCGAGGTGCTGGCCCGCTGGCTCTGGGCGCGCCTGCGGCCCGACCTGCCGTTCCTCGCCCGCATCGTCGTGCGCGAGACCTGCACCTCCGGCTGCACCTACCAGGGCGAAGATGCTCAGGGCAGCGTCAGCGACTGATGCACATTTTCTGATGTGGGAGCTTGATCCGGGGCAAACAATCCAGCGATTCCGCTGTCCACCTGGCAAGTCGAGCCGCTAATGACGATTGCTATCGCGCTTACAGTTGGGGATGCTGTCATCCTTGGTACCGACAGTGCAACCACTTTCTCGACTGTGGGCGGTGGCGTGGCGAACGTGTTCTTCAACGCCGAGAAGTTGATGAACCTGGCATACGGGACACCCCTCGCGCTTGCTACGTATGGGCACGGAAGCATCCAGGGCCGATCCATCATTCGTCTTGCCCGCGATTTCCGTGAGCGTTTAACCGCCTCGCTTGATCATGCCAACTACACTGTCGAGCAGATTGCCCGGCAGGTCAGGGATTTTTTCTACGGAGAGCACTATTACCCGGAGCACACGACGAACCCACATAACAACGGCTTGGGATTGGTTGTAGCAGGTTACAGCGCTCGTTCCACAAAACCAGAGGTTTGGCACGTGTTCATGCAGGGTGATGCGTGCCCGCTGCCGCAGTGCGTGATCGCTGCCGGTGTTTCGTCCGCCGTCTGGTACGGCATGGGCGAACCACTTTCGAGGCTGCTACTTGGTTACACGGACGAGGCAGTTGCGCGGCTGGTCGCCGCGGGTGTTCCCGAGCAAGACGTGCGCAACGTGCTCCAAGAGACCGCGCCACTGATTTCGGAGGGGATGCCGATGCAGGACGCCATCGATCTCGTGAAATATTGGGCGGATGTCGTGGTTGGGTACGTGAGGTTTGCTCCAGGCGCACCATCCGTCGCGCCTCCGATCGACTTGGCGACCATTACGGTACATGAAGGCTTTCGCTGGGTGGCTCGGAAGCATTACTTTTCGGCTGAGTTGAACCCCGACACGATTCATACCAAGCCAGTGATACGACTTAACCCAGGAGGTGCCACATGACGATGCACAGCGGGAAAGCGAATACGGCTGACGCAAAACGTCTGGCGCCACAGCCCAAAGACGGTTCCGCGCAACACGTGCGCAAGGAATCATCGACAGGGCGGTTTCTCAGCCCAGAGAATGCCAAGAGGGTCCGGGATGCGGCGGCGAGTGGTCAGTTTCGTTCGCCCCGGACGTAAGAACCGTCACAGGCGGTCAAGAGTAGGGGCAGCTGAAATGCTGTCCCCTCGCGGTTTTTAGCTGCACGTCCTCTTCTCTGCAGTCACGTTTTCCGTTTGTCTCACGCACCTACCTGTCCGGTTTACCCCGCCGGCAGCCGCACCGTGAACGTGCTCCCCTCGCCCGGCACGCTCTCCGCCTCGATGTCGCCGCCCAGGAGCTGCGCCAGCCGCCGGGCGACGCTGAGGCCCAGGCCGGTGCCTCCGGCGCGGCGCACCAGCGGGTCCTCGGCCTGCCAGAAGGGCTCCCAGATCTTCTCCAGGTGCTCGGGGCGGATGCCGATCCCCGTGTCGGCGACGGAGACGACGAAGGCACCGGGCTCGCGGCTGGCGCGGGCGGTGACGGAGCCCTGCTCGGTGAACTTCACCGCGTTCGACATCAGGTGCTGCACGATCTGGCGCACGCGGGCCACGTCGGTCTCGGCCACGCAGCCGCCGTTCTTCTCCACCTCCACCTGGACGCCCTTGGCGCGCGCGTCGGGCTCCACCTTGCGCGCCGCCTCGCCCAGGATGGACTCCACGTCGACCCGGTGCAGGCGCACGGGCGCGGCGTTGTCCATCCGCGAGAAGGCGAGCACGTCGTCGATCATCCCCAGCAGCTGCCGGGCGCCGGCGCGGATGCGGTCGAGGTGGCGGGCCTGCGCGTCGGTGAGCGGGCCGGCCTCGCCGTCGCGCACCAGGTCGGCGTAGCCGGTGATCACGTTGAGCGGCGTCTTCAGCTCGTGCGTGACCAGCGCCAGGAAATCGCTCTTGGCCGCCGCCGCCGCCTCGGCCTCGGCGCGGGCGATGCGCTCGCGCAGCAGCAGCGTCTCGCGCTCGGCCTCGGCGCGCTTGCGCTCGGTGATGTCCTCGGCGATGCAGTAGACGCCCAGGATCCCGCCGTCCACCACGATGGGGAGAAGGCGGATGCTGGTCTCCACGCGGCGCCCCGAGCAGTGGGTGAGCGCGGTCTCGGTGAACTGCGCCTCGCCGCGCACCGCCGCCGCGAAGAACTCGCGCGCCGACGCCCGCGAGCCGGGCACGAACAGTGACCAGAACGGCTCGCCCACCAGGTCGTCGGCGGCGTAGCCGGTGAGCGCCTCGGCGGCGGGGTTGGCGGTGCGCAGGCGCCCGTCCAGGTCGAACGAGCAGATGGCGTCGGGGTTGTTCTCGAAGAGCGAGCGGTAGCGCTGGCGGCTCTCCTCGTACCGGCGCGCCACCTCGCGCCGCTCGGTGAGGTCGCGCATCAGCACGCCGTAGCCCACCAGGCGGCCATCGTGGTCGTTCAGCGCGGTGAGCACCACGCTGGCCCAGAGCTTCGTGCCGTCCTGGCGGATGCGCCACGACACCGCCTCGCAGCGGCCCTGCGCCCCGGCGACGCGCAGGTCGCGGTCGGGCGCCCCGTCGGCCGCCTCGTCGGGCGGGTAGAACGAGGCGAAGGTCTGCTCCAGCGCCTGGGCCTCGGTGTACCCCAGGATCGCCTCGGCGCCCTCGGCCCAGGTGACCACGCGGCCCTCGGGGCTCAGCATGAGGATGGCGTAGTCGGTGACGTTCTCCACCATCAGCCGGTAGAGCTCGTCGCGCGCCGGGAGCACGGTCGCGGGCGCCGCGGTGGGCGGTCTGGATTTGCGTTCGGGCATTGAGAAGAGGCGGGGTCCGTCTCGAATGGATCGAAGACAAGCGGAGGATCTATCGCAATCGGGCGGCCACGCGCAAGGAGATCGCACTCGGGCTCGCGGTCCGTCTCCCGAATCGGACGACCGACCTGGACGATCGAGTCGCCGCGTCGCGTGGAGAGTGGAGGCTCGGCGAAAGAGGCGGGCCGCCGCCGAGACGCGGCGGCCCGGACTTCTTCGATCGACTTCTATCGACCGATCACTCCGCCTCGGGGTGGGCGTCGGGGCCTTCGTCCTCCATCCACACGCTCTTGATGTTGACGAACTCGTGCAGGCCCAGGCGGCCGAGCTCGCGGCCATAGCCGCTCTGCTTCACGCC